>DATADI010000476.1:0-7924 GCA_036258615.1 Thermomonospora sp.
GCCAGCAGGGCGGCGGCGAACACGGTGCGGGCCAGGGCGGGTCGGGGCAGGCGGCCCTGCAGGCCCAGGGCCAGCAGCGCCCCGGCCAGGCCGCCGGCGACGCCGCCGGTGGTGGCCATGAGGGCGCCCTCGACGGCGAGGTCGGCGGTCCAGGGCAGCCGGAACGCCAGGTGCGTCCAGGCGGCCTCGGCGGCGAACCCGGCGGTGCCGATGAGCAGCCCGGCGACGGCGCCGAGCAGCAGGGGGCGGCGGGCCAGCAGCAGCGCGGCGAGCTCGACGCACACGGCCTCGGCGAGGTAGAGGGGGACGGCGGCCCACAGTTCCCCGATGACGGGTCCGACGAGGACGGACACGCCGCCGCGGATGGCCAGGTAGACCAGCACGGCGCCGACGGCGGCCAGCCGCCCGGCCCACAGGCGGACGGCGACCAGGGCGCACCCGGCGGCCAGGGCGATGAGGAACGGCTGGTGGACCAGGCGGAACTGGGGGACGCCGAAGTCGTACTCGGCCTGGAAGACCGACAGGCCGATGAGCAGCCCGCCGCCGGTCATGACGCGGCGCAGGTAGCGGACGGCGGGGGGTGCCCCGGCGGCGGGGGGACCGTTCCAGGCCAGGCGGCCCTCGCGTTCCAGGACCATGAGGGCGACCAGGGACAGCCCGGCGCCGCCGATGAGCATGAGGTGGGTGGGTCCCCACAGGGTGACGTCCTGCCCGAAGACGCGGTGCCAGACGTCGTCGAGGGGGAAGCCGAGCAGGGCGTAGAACCCGGCGCCGGCGAGCAGGACGCCGCCGGCGGGGGCGTGCCAGTGGCGGGTGAGGCGGATCGCGGCGGGGCCGGGGCGTTCGCCGCGCGGCAGGACCATGGCCAGCACCCCGGCGGTGAAGATGCCGAACAGGCCGATGAGGATGGGGTAGTGGGCGAGGTTGGCCAGCGGCCCCTCGTCGCGTCCCTGGGTGATGTGCAGGGAGATGTCCCAGTACATGCCGAGCAGGGCGGTCAGCAGGGACCAGAACGCCACCAGCATGGGCAGGGCGCTCCAGCCGGGCAGGCCGCGGCTGGGGCCGCGCACGGCCAGGCGGGCCAGGGTGTCCAGGGCGGTGAGGCGTCCCGTACGGTGTCCCCAGCCCAGGACCAGCAGCGCGGCGGTCAGCACGGTGGCGCCGGTGGTGGCGATGACGATCTGGTCGAGCGCGGCGCCGCCGGCGGGCCTGTCCTCCTGGGCGAGGCCCTGGGCGAACAGGTGGAGCGCGGGGGCGTCGGGGGCGGGGTGCCCGGCCCAGTGTCCAAGCCGCACGGTGTGACTCCTTCGTGCCGTCGGGGACCATCGGGGTGGGTTCGGGGTGGGATCGGGGTGGATCGAGGTGGTCTGTCCCCTCCGCCGGAGTATGTCATCCTTCAATGTGTCATTGTCTAGTGTCACGTTGTGTGGTGTGAGGCACCCGGATGGAGGACGATCGCATGCGCGCAGGTCACCGGCCGCCCACGGCCATCGGGGCCGCCCTGGTCGCGGCGGTGCTGCTGGCCGCCGGATGCGGCCAGGACCCGGCCGACGACCCCACCCGTCCCCCCACGGCCCCCGCGCCCGCCGCGCCGTCCGGGGCGCCGTCCGGACCGGCGGGTGAGGTGACCGTGATCACGGTGACGGTGACCGGCGGGCAGGTCCGTACCGAGCGGCGGCGGGTGCGGGTGCAGCCCGGCACGCGGGTGCGGATCACGGTGACCAGCGACGTCGCCGAGGAGTTCCACCTGCACGGCTATGACCGGACGCTGCGGCTGCGGCCGGCGCGGGCGGCGACGCTGGAACTGGTCGCCGACGTGCCGGGGGTGTTCGAGGCCGAGCTGCACGGTTCCGGCGCCCGCCTGTTCGAGCTGCAGGTCGGCTGAGCCCGTGATGGGGGACCCGCTGGTGCTGGCGCACGGGCTCGGCGGCCGGTCGGACCTGCCGCTGAACGCGGTCGCGGCGATCACCGGGGGCGGGGCGGCGGTGCTGGCCTCGTTCCTGGTGCTGACGGTGGCGTGGCGGCGTCCGCGGCTGCGCCCGGACGGGGGCCGCGCCCTGCCCGTCCGCGCTGCCCGGGTCCTGGACTCCCCGGCGCTGACGGCCGCCGGCCGGGCGGTGACGGTGACGTTGACGGTGCTGGTGGTGGTGGTCGCGCTGGCCGGGCCGCCCGACGAGCGCCGCAACCTGGCCCCCTGGGCGCTGTACGTGACGTTCTGGGTGGGGCTGGTCCCGGCGAGCGTGCTGCTGGGGCCGGTGTGGGCGCGGTTCAACCCGCTGCGGGCCCTGCACGCGGGGCTGTGCCGCCTGACCCGGACCGACCCGCGGGGCCGGGCCAGGCTGGGCGGGTCGGTGGGGTCGTCGGTGGGGTTGTGGCCGGCGGCGGTGGGGCTGGCGGGGTTCGTGTGGCTGGAGCTGGTGGCCCCCGGCCGCGCCGACCCGCGCCTGGTCGGCGCGCTGATCTGCGGGTACGCGGCCGTGATGGTGGGGCTGGCGTGGTGGTTCGGGCGGGGCTGGTTCGCGTGCGGTGACGCGTTCGAGGTGTACTCGGCGCTGCTGGCGCGGATGTGCCCGCTGGGCCGCCGTCCCGACGGCGCCCTGGCGTGGCGGACCCCCCTGGCGGGCCTGGCCCACCCCCCGGGAGAGCACGGGGAGCGGGGGGAGCGGGGGGAGCCGGGACTGGCGGCGGTGGCGTGCGTGCTGATCGGCTCGACCGGCTTCGACGGGATCACCCGCACCACCTACTGGCGGGACCTGGCCGACCCGTCCAGCGTGCCGGCCGGGACCGCGGGCCTGGCCGCCTCGATCGCCGTCGTCGCCGCCCTGTACACCGGGGCGATGCGGCTGTCGGCGAGACTGACCGGCCAGGACGCGGCGGCGCTGCCGGGCCGGTTCGCCGCGACGCTGCTGCCGATCGCCCTCGGCTACACCCTCGCGCACTACTTCTCGTTCTGGCTGCTGGAGGGCCAGATGACGGTGATCTTGGCCAGTGACCCGTTCGGGCGGGGCTGGGACCTGCTGGGATCGGCCGGCAACCGGGTGGACTACGGGCTGGTGGGCCCGGCGCTGGTGGCGCAGGTGCAGGTGAACGCGATCGTGCTGGGCCACATCGCCGCCACCATCGCCGCGCACGACCTGGCGCTGCGGACCGGCCCGCCCACCCGGGCGGGCCTCGGCCAGGCGCCGGTGGCGGTGGTGATGGTGGCGCTGACCTGCGCGGGCCTGTTCGCGTTGCTCAGCGGCTGACCACCCGCACGCCTCCGCCCGGACGGGCGGGTGTTTGGGCGGCGGTGGTGCGGGGAGGGTAGGCGGCCCGAACGCAAAAGGGAGGACAGATGAGCACCATCGAGCAGTCGATCGACGTCGAGGTCCCCGTCCGCACCGCCTACGACCAGTGGACGCAGTTCGAGGAGTTCCCCCGGTTCATGGAGGGCGTGGAACGCATCGAGCAGGTCACGCCGACCCGGACGCGGTGGCGCACCAGCATCGGCGGGGTCGCCCGCGAGTTCGACGCCGAGATCACCGAGCAGCGCCCCGACGAGCGGATCGCCTGGACGTCGCTGGACCGGCCGCGGCAGGCCGGGGTGGTGACGTTCCACCGGATCGGCCCGCAGCGCACCCGGGTGATGCTGCAGATGGAGTACGCGCCCGAGGGGGTGGCCGAGAAGGCCGCCGACGCCCTCAACATCGTCGAGCGGCGCATCAAGGGTGACCTGGCGCACTTCAAGCAGTTCATCGAGCAGCGCGGCACCGAGACCGGCGCCTGGCGCGGCGAGGTCCCCCAGGACCCCACCTCCTGACCCCCGGCACGCCCCCGGCGCCCCCCGGGGCGTTTCAGGGGGGTGGGGGCAGGGCGGTGCGGGCGGCGGCGGCCAGCTCGTCCAGCAGCGCGGCGACGGCCGGCGGACGGGGACCGGCGGGCACCAGCGCGGCGACGCGCCGGTGTCCCAGCTCCGGCACCGCCAGCACCCGGATCCGCGGCTCACGATGCAGCGCCAGCGCCAGCGCCGGCAGCGCGGTGACGGCCAGGCCCCGGTCGACCAGCCGCTGCACGGCGACGTGGTCGTCGGTGGCGAACGCGATCCGCGGAGTGAACCCGGCGTCACGACAGGCGCGCAGCAGGTGCCCGCGGCACCGTTCGCAACCCGTCGCCCACGTCTGCCCGGCCAGGTCGGCCAGCCGCACGCCGGGCGCGGCGGCCAGGGGATGGCCGTCGGGCAGGGCCAGCAGCACCGGCTCCTCCAGCAGCGGCACCCGCCGCAGCCCGTCCCCCAGGCCGTCGCCCAGGCCGTCACCGGGTTCCTCGGCGGGGTCCTCGGGTGCGGTGCCGGGGTGGGTGAACACCACCGCCAGGTCGGCCTCCCCGGACCGCAACGCGGCCAGGGCGGCGGGCGGCTCGGCCTCGATCAGCGACACCGTCACCTGCGGGGCACGGGCCCGCAACGCCGCCAGCGCATCCGGCAGCAGCCCCGCCGCGGCGGTGGGGAACATCACCGCCCGCACCCGCCCCGCCCGCAGCCCCGCGATCGCCGCGATCTGCTCCTCGGCGTCGGCCAGCCGCGCCAGCACCACCTCGACGTGCTCGACGAGGATCCGCCCCGCCTCCGTCAGCCGCACCCCACGCCCGTGCCGGATCAGCAACGGCGTACCGGTCTCGGCCTCCAGCCGCGCGATGTGGTGCGAGACCGCCGGCTGACTGTACGCCAGGGCCCGCGCGGCGGCCGTCATCGACCCCAGCCGCGCGACCTCCCGCAGGATCC
Organism: Thermomonospora sp.; assembly: GCA_036258615.1. Taxonomy (GTDB): domain Bacteria; phylum Actinomycetota; class Actinomycetes; order Streptosporangiales; family Streptosporangiaceae; genus Thermomonospora. Next base: position 4,760 of record DATADI010000476.1, read on the forward strand.
GCGCACGGTGCAGGTCCAGCATCCCCCCAAGCTATCAACCACCTTGATGGCTCCTGAAGAAAACCCGTCTTTGCCTGATGGCCGGTGGGTGACGCAGGATCGGAACCATGCACCGACCCGATCCCCGGCCCGTCACGGTCGGCCAGGCCCGGCACGAGTTCACCGCCGACGTCGCGTTCCTCAACACCGCCACCTACGGCCTGCCGCCCCGCCGCGCCCAGCAGGCCATGGCCGACGCCGAACGCGACCGCGCCGCCGGCCTGCTCGTCCCGGCCGACCTGGACGAGGCGGTGGACCGCTCCCGCCGCGCCTTCGCCCGCCTGCTGGGACTGCCCCCCGCCCACGTCGCGGTGGGCTCCCAGGCGTCCTACTTCGTGGGCCTGGCCGCCGCGTCCCTGCCCGACGGCGCCACCGTCCTGCTCGCCGAGGGCGACTTCACCTCGGTGCTGTTCCCCTTCCTGGCCCGCCCGTCACTGAACGTCAAGGTCGTGCCCCTGGACCGGATCACCGACGCCGTGGACGCCTCCATCGACCTGGTGGCGGTCTCGGCGGTCCAGTCCGCCGACGGCCGCATCGCCCCGATGGACGACCTCATCGACGCCGCCCACACCCACCACGCCAAGGTCCTGCTGGACGTCACCCAGGCCGCCGGCTGGCTCCCCCTGCCCGCCGACCGCGCCGACCTGCTGGTGTGCTCGGGCTACAAGTGGCTGCTGGGCCCCCGCGGCACCTGCTTCCTGGCCGGAACCCCCGAGGCCCTCGCCCAGCTGCCCCCGGTCGGCGCCGGCTGGTACGCCGGGCAGGACGTGTGGGACTCCATCTACGGCACGCCCCTGCGGCTGGCCGAGGACGCACGGCGCCTGGACCTGTCCCCGGCGTGGCTGAACTGGGTGGGCCAGGCACCCGCCCTGGAACTGCTGGAGTCGGTGGGCGTCCCCCACATCCACCGCCACAACCTGGAACTCGCCGACCGCTTCCGCGCAGGACTGGGCCTGCCAGCGGGGGAGTCGGCGATCGTGTCGATCCCCGTCCCGGACGGCACCGCACAGGCACTGGCCGAACGGGGAGTGGTCGCAGCCGTCCGGGCGGGACGCCTGCGATGCTCGTTCCACCTGTCGACCACGGCCGCCGACGTCGACCGCGCCCTGGACGCCCTCACCCCCCACCTGACCCCGATGCCCCACCCCGCCTCCTGACCCCACCTCCCTGGACCCCCGCCCCCGCCGCCGCACGCGTCGGGGAACGGCCGGGCGCTGCTGCGGTGCGGCCCGTTCGCCCTGGCGGCGGCCGGTGGGCGCCGCCCATCTTGTGAGTGGAGCCTGCCGCGTGTATGCGGGCCGCCGAGGTCACGCGGCGGCAGGTGGTCGATGTCTGGCGGACGGGGTGTCCCTGTTCGGGTGGTCACCAGTTCCGGGGGGCGATCGCAGGATCGCCTCCGCCTTGGCGACGAGGTGATCGGGGAAGTCCCCGTCCCGGTACATGCCGCTGAGGAAGGCGTGCTCGGCCACCTGCTGGTTGGTCAGCACCACCGGCGGACTCCTGTTCACTCCCGTTGGTGAGCAGATACCGCCTCCCGCCACCGACAAGATCGCCATGCGCCTTCCGAGCGATGTGCTCCACCGGCCTGACCAGCTCAGCACGACGGGCACGCACCAGGCGGGCGCCCGCCGCTCCAGTCCCTCCCAGGCCACCACCCCGGCCGGAGCTCGAGGGCACGACCACCTCGAACCGGCGGCCCGGGGCCGTACCCGCACAACGGGCACCCCCCGGTTGTGGCAGGGCACAACCGGCGATCATCACCTGCGACAATGACCCCATGAGCGAGCGCAAGCCGATCGAATGCTGGCTGTCGGACATGGACGGCGTCCTGGTCCACGAGGGCCGTCCCGTTCCCGGGGCCGCGGAGTTCGTCCGGCGGCTGGCGGCCTCGGGCAGACGCTTCCTGGTCCTGACCAACAACAGCATCTACACCCCCCGCGACCTGGCCGCCCGGCTCGCCGCCGCCGGGCTGCAGGTCCCGGCCACCGCGATCTGGACCTCCGCGCTGGCCACCGCCCAGTTCCTGGACGACCAGCGGCCCGGCGGCTCGGCGTACGTCATCGGCGAGGCGGGACTGACCACCGCCCTGCACGAGGCCGGGTACGTCATGACCGACATCGACCCCGACTACGTCGTGCTGGGGGAGACCCGCACCTACAGCTTCTCCCAGATCACCAAGGCCATCCGCCTCATCGAGGGCGGCGCACGGTTCATCGCCACCAACCCCGACCCCATCGGCCCCTCCCACGAGGGATCCCTGCCCGCGTGCGGCGCGGTCGCCGCGATGATCAGCAAGGCGACCGGCGTCGCCCCCTACTTCGTCGGCAAACCCAACCCGCTCATGATGCGCAGCGCCCTCAACCGCGTCGACGGGCACAGCGAGACCACCGTGATGATCGGCGACCGCATGGACACCGACGTCCTGGCGGGCATGGAGGCCGGGCTGCGCACCGTGCTCGTCCTGACCGGCGTGACCCGCCGCGAGGAGATCGACCGGTTCCCCTACCGGCCCTCCCGGATCGTCCCGTCCATCGCCGACATCATCGACATGGTCGACTGACCCCGCACCAGGGGACGCCACCAGAAAATCACTGGAACGCACCCGGTCCGCCACGCACACTCGGTGATCATGCGCACGTACCGGGACCTGGCCCGCACCCCCCAGTTCACGGCACTGTTCTGGACGTCCACCGCGCACGTCGCCGCCCACACCATCACCGGCCTGGCCCTGGGCACCCTCATCTACGCCACCACCGGATCACCGCTGCTGGCGGCACTGGCCATGTTCGGCACCTCCCTGACACAGGTCATCGGCGCCGCCACCCTGCTGTCGGCCGCCGACCGGCTCCCCCCGCGCACCGCCCTGACCGCCCTGTCCGCCTCGTTCGCGGCCGGCACCGCCGCCCTGGCCATCCCGGACCTGCCCGCCGCCGCGACCGTCGCCCTCGTCGCCGCACTCGGCGTCCTGGCGTCCCTGGCCGGGGGAGTGCGCTACGGGCTGCTCACCGAGATCCTCCCCCCGGACGGCTACGTCCTGGGCCGCTCCGCCCTGAACATGTCGTCCGGCCTCACCCAGATCTGCGGATTCGCCGCCGGCGGCGCCCTGGTCACCCTCCTGAGCCCGCG
>DATADI010000477.1:0-3462 GCA_036258615.1 Thermomonospora sp.
CCCCACGCCGATACGGCGGGGATCAGCCGACGTAGGCGACCATGATTCCCATTCCGCCGGGGTCGTCCTCCTTCATGTAATGGGTGGTGTGCATTCTCAGGGTGTCGAAGAAGCCCAGGGGCTGGTTGGGTTCACAGGTCGTGAAGTTGGCGACCGTTCCGTGGTACTGGTCCAGATGGGCGTCCGGATGCCCGGTGCGGGTGACGGTGTTGGGCGCGACCGGATGCCCGGGGGTGCCCGGACCGGGGCCGGCCGGCCCGTGGGTGCTGCCGGCGGGGTAGCCGGCGACCGAGGTGCAGTACCAGGCCTTGCTCGTGGTGTTCTCCAGGGACACGGCGATCGCGCCGTCGTGGGCGTGGCCGCCGACCTTGAGCAGGGTGCCCCGCCGCCACAGCCGCGCGTCGTACTCGATGTCGGTGTACCCGGCGGGGATCTTGCGCTCGGAGTCGCCGCACTGGTCGAAGTCCAGCCAGTACGGGTCGGCGTTCTTGGCCGCCTTCACCCAGGTGAAGGTGTACTTGAACTCCACCGTCAGCGGCTCCTTGCGCAGGTTCATCAGGTGGTAGATGAGCCCCCACTTGTCCCCGGCGTTGACCCGGTAGCCGTACTGGCCGCTGGAGTGGATGGCCCCGTAGGTCCGTTCGTTCCCGGCGGCGAACCAGCGCTGGTTGCCGCCCTGGAACAGGCCGAGCAGGTTGATCAGGCCGCCGGGTCCGGGCCGGCACATCGGGTCGGTCCGCTTGAGGTTCATGTTCACCACGTGGTGCAGCATCCCGCCGGTCTCGACGTTGACGCTGGTGTCGGTCCCGGCGATGACCAGGTCCGGCAGGACGCCGGTGATGTAGCAGTCCTCGCACGGCTTGGCGATCGTCATCTCCCGGCAGCTGGTGTAGCTCTTGACGAACGGGCTGCACTTGCCGCCGTCGATGGCGATCTCGTTGCGCAGTTCCCCGGCGGGCCCGTGGCCGTGACCGCCGTGCGGGTCACCGGGGTCGGGATGCTCCGGGGCGGCCGGGATGGTGATCGGGCCCCAGCGCACCGTGGACACGTTGTGCCCCTCCAGGGGCGTCCACGGGGCCGGATCGTAGGGTTCCGCGGCGGCGCCGACCGGTGACAGCAGGGTCACCAGCAGCAGCGTGACGGCGCTCATGACCGTCACCCGCCATCGGCCGGGTCTTCTCGGCATGGGTGGTGTGCTCCCTTCGGATCCGCGAACGGTCGATCTGATCCGGTGGCGGGACAGCGAGCCTGCGACGTGGCGCAGCGGACTCCACAGGGTGACGTCCCGTCACCGGGTGCCATAGAGATCAACCTGACAAAGGCCCGCCGCGCACCCCTTCCGCCCGCTGCCAAACACCGCCGGGCCGTTCGGGCGGACCGTTCCGTTCGACAACCGGGCCGCCGACTTCGCGTGTCCCGCTGACAAGACCGCCGTCTTATCAGGGCTTTACGTTGACCACCCCGAATTGCGACGGAACGGTGCTGCCCATGATCATTGATGGGTCCCGAAGAACCGTGGAACGAAGCACGGCGAACCACGGTCCGGAACCCTCCGTATGGCCGTTGGCGGTGCGCCTGCATTTCTATGCCGGAATACTCGTCGCGCCATTCCTGGTGCTCGCGGCGCTGACCGGGCTGGCCTGCGCCGCCGCGCCGGAGCTGGACCGGTACCTGTACGGCGGCGTGCTGCGCGCCGAGCGGGCGGACGGGCCGGCGCGCCCCCTGGCCGACCAGGTCCGCGCCGCCCGCGCGGCCCAGCCGGAGGGCGCCGTGACCTCCGTCGTCCCGCCCGCCGACCCGGGGGCGACCACCCGTGTGGAGTTCGAGGTGGCGGGCCTGGCGGACCGGCGGCGGATCGTCCACGTCGACCCGTACACGGCCAGGGTCCGGGGGGTGCGCACGGGCGAGCCGGGGAGCACGCCGGTGGGGACCTGGCTCAGCGAGGCGCACGCCAGCCTGCACCTGGGCGCACCGGGACGCCTGTACCTGGAACTGGCCGCGAGCTGGCTGTGGGTGATCGTCCTCGGCGGGCTGGTGCTGTGGCTGGGCCGTGGCCGCCACTACCGGGGCCGCTCCCCCGCACGCCGCGCGTTCCTCCACGACCGCCGCGCGCGGGGTGTCCGCCGCACCCGGGGCCGCCACGCCGTCGCCGGTGTCTGGACGGCGGCGGGCCTGCTCGTCCTCAGCGTGACCGGCCTGACCTGGTCGGACCACGCGGGCGCACGCGTCGACGCTTTGGAGCGGGCCTTCGGCGGGACGCCCGCGCTCGACATCCGCCTCCCCGAGGAGGCCGCGCGTGACGAGGCCACGTCCCGTGACCCCGGCTCCCAGGCCGGGCGGGTGCTGGCCGCCGCACGCGCGGCGGGCCTGACCGGACCCGTCGAGATCACCCCCGCCCTGGCGCCGGGCACGGCCTGGACGGTCGCGCAGACCGACCACCGCTGGCCGGTCCGCAAGGACCGGGTCGCCGTCGATCCGGTCACCGGCCGGGTCACCGCCCGGGTCGCCTGGTCCGACCATCCGCCGGTCGCGCGGCTGCGGTTCCTCGGCAGCCAGTTGCACCGGGGGCCGCTGTTCGGGTGGGCCAACCGGGTGGTCCTCGCCGTGGTGATGGCCGGCCTGCTGGTCGTCATCGCCCGGGGTTACCGGATGTGGTGGCAGCGCCGCCCCACCCGCGCCGACCGCCGCGCGCCCTTCGGCAGGCCCCCGTCGCGCTCCGCCTGGCGGCGGCTGCCGGTCTCGGTCGCCGTGGCGGGCCTGCCGGTGCTGGTGGCGCTGGTGTGGGCGCTCCCGGTGCTCGGCCTGACGCTGCCGCTGTTCCTGGCGGTGGACGCGTCGGTCGGGGTCCTGCGGCGTCGCCGTGCCCCGGCCCGCCCGCCGCCGTGAGCCCGCGTGTGGAGTCCCCTTCCTTTCGTCGTCCCGAGGAGAGCCAGATGTCCGTCGAAAGTCCCGTCCGGCCATCGACCGGGCCTGCCGAGCCGTCGTCGAGCGGCGGCCGTTACCGCGCGGTGTGGCGGTGGCACTTCTACGCGGGGCTGATCGTGGCCCCCGTGCTGCTGGTGCTGGCCGTCACCGGGTCGCTGTACCTGTTCAAGGACCAGTACGAAGACTGGCGCTACCAGGACCTGCGGTCGGTGCGGGCCGAGGGGACGGCCCGGCCGCTGGGCGAGCAGATCGAGGCGGCCAGGCGGGCGATGCCCGGCCGGGAGCTGGACTCGGTCATCCCCGCCGGGGCTCCCGACCGCTCGACCCGGGTGATCTTCGAGGGGACGGGAGCGGGCTCGTTCGCACCCGGGGTGTCGGTGTACGTCAACCCGTACAACGGGCGGGTGCTGGGACGGGTGGACGACTCGGCCACCCTGATGCGGAAGATCCGCACCCTGCACGGGGAGCTGATGGCCGGGACCGTCGGCGACCGGGTCGTGGAGACCGCCGCCTGCTGGTCGCTGATCCTGGTGGCCT
>DATADI010000478.1:0-6842 GCA_036258615.1 Thermomonospora sp.
CGGACCTGCCGGTACCGCAGATCGCGTTCAACTACCTGGGCCGCGTCACCCCCGGCGGCGACGAGGACTGGGCCCTGGCCCCGGAGGAGCCGCCGTCCGGTGAGGACCCGGCCCTGCCGACGGCGCACGTCCTGGAGGTCAACGCCCTCACCCGCGACCTGCCGGGCGGGCCCGAGCTGACCGTCACGTGGACCTGGCCGGACGGCGTGCTCGCCGAGGACGACGTGCGGGCCCTGGCCGGGGACTGGTTCACCGCGCTGCGCGGGCTGGTGCGGCACCTCGACGCCGGCGGCGACGGCCCGGCGGGCGGCTTCACCCCGTCCGACCTGCTGGTCGAGCTGGACCAAGGGGAGATCGACGCACTGCAGGCCGCGTGGAGGAACAGAGAGTGAACCGGTCCGACCTCGAGGACATCCTGCCGCTGTCGCCGCTCCAGCAGGGGTTCTTCTTCCACGCGCTGCTCGACGGCCAGGACGGGACCGGCACCGACGTCTACACCGCCCAGCTCACCGTCGACCTGGCGGGCCCGCTCGACCGGGACGCGCTGCGGACCGCCGCCGGGACGCTGCTGCGCCGCCACCCCAACCTGCGCGCCGCGTTCTGGCACGAGGGCCTCAACCGTCCCGTCCAGGTCGTGCCGCGTCACGTGGAGACGCCCTGGGAGGAGGCCGAGGCCGCCGACGACGCGGCGGCCACCGCGCTCGCCGCACGGGAACGGGCCCGCCCGTTCGACCTGACCGAGCCTCCGCTGCTGCGGTTCCTGCTGGTGCGGATGCCGGGGGAGCGGCACCGGCTCGTTCTCACCCACCATCACATCCTGCTTGACGGCTGGTCCACGCCCGTACTGGCCACCGAGCTGTTCGCGCTGTACGTGACGGGCGGGCACGACACCGGCCTGCCCCGCCCCACGCCGTACAAGACGTACCTGGCGTGGCTGACGAAGCAGGACCGCGCCGCCGCCGAGGCCGCCTGGCGGGACGCGCTCGACGGGCTCACCGAACCGACCCTCGTCGCCCCCGACGCCGCCGCACGCCACCCCGTCCCCCCGGCACGCGTGACGCTGGAGCTGGACGAACGGCTGTCCACGCGGCTCACCCGCCTCGCCCGGCGGCACGGCGTCACCTCCGCGACCCTCCTGCAGGGCGCGTGGGGCGTGGTGCTCGGCAACCTCACCGGCCGGGACGACGTCGTGTTCGGCGCGGCGGTGTCGGGCCGCCCGCCGGAGCTGCCCGGCGTGGAGCAGATGATCGGCCTGTTCATCAACACCATCCCGGTGCGGGTCCGCCTGACCCCCGGCGACACCCTGGCCGACCTGCTGGAACGGCTCCAGGAGGAGCAGGCCGACCTGCTCGCCCACCACCACCTGGGCCTCACCGACATCCAGCGGGCGACCGGGCACCCGGCGCTGTTCGACACCATGACGGCGCTGGAGAACTACCCATTCGACCCCTCGTCCATGGACGGTTCCCTGGGCGGGCTGCGGCTGACGGGCTTCGACGCCTGGGACGCCACCCACTACCCGCTGTCGTTCGTCGCCGTACCCGGCCCGCGCCTGGCGCTGCGGCTGGACCACCGGCCCGACCTGTTCACCACCGAGGAGGCCGAACGGATCCTGGCGCGTGTCGTCCGCGTGCTGGAGGCGTTCGCCGACGACCCCGACCAGGAGGTCGGCCGCCTCGACCTGCTCGCCGACGACGAACGCCGCGACATCGAACGCTGGAGCGGCACCACCGCGTCCGGGCCACCGGTCACGCTGCCGGGACTCGTGGAGGCGCAGGCGGCGGCCCGGCCCGACGCGCCCGCGCTCATCACCGCCGACGGCACCCTGACCTACGCGGAGCTGAACGACCGCGCCGACCGGCTGGCGCGCGTGCTGGCCGCGCACGGCGCCGGGCCCGAACGGATCGTGGCGCTCGCGCTGCCCCGCTCGGCGGACTACTGGGTGGCGGCGCTCGCCGTGGGCAAGACCGGCGGCGCGTTCCTGCCGCTGGACCCCGCCAACCCCGCCGACCGGCTCGCCTACATGATCGAGGACTCCCGGCCGGTGCTGGGCCTCACCACCGCCGAGCACATCTCCGGTCTTCCTTCGGCGACGTGGCTGACCCTCGACGCGCTCGGGGACGCCGACGCGGAGCCCGCCGGGATCGCCGACCCCGCGCAGGCCGCCTACGTCATCTACACCTCCGGCTCCACCGGACGGCCCAAGGGCGTCGTGGTCACCCACCGGGGCCTGGCCGGGCTCGCCCGCACCCAGACCGAACGGTACGAGGTCGCCCCCGGCGACCGGACCCTGCAGTTCTCCTCGCCCAGCTTCGACGCCTCCGTCCTGGAGGCGCTGATGGCCTTCCACTCCGGCGCCGCGATGGTCGTCGCGCCCACCGGCGTCTACGGCGGCGACCAGCTCGCGGACCTGCTCCGCGAACACGCCGTCACCCGCGCGTTCATCACCCCCGTGGCGCTGGCCGGGATGTCCCCCGAGGGGCTGGACGGGCTGCGGACGGTGGTCGTCGGCGGCGACGCCAGCGGGCCGGAGCTGGTGGCGCGCTGGGCCCCCGGCCGCCGCATGGTCAACGCCTACGGGCCCACCGAGATCACCGTCGCCGCCACCCTCAGCGACCCGCTCGTCCCCGGCGGCGTCCCGCCGATCGGCCGCCCGGTCGCCGGGACCCGCGTGCACGTCCTGGACTCCCGGCTGCGGCCCGTCCCCGTCGGCGTCCCCGGCGAGCTGTACGTGGCGGGGGACGGGGTCGCCCGCGGCTACCTGCACCGGCCGGGCCTGTCGGCGGAACGGTTCGTGGCCTGCCCGTTCGGCGAGCCGGGGACCCGCATGTACCGCACCGGGGACCTGGTGCGGTGGCGTCCGGACGGCGCCCTGGACTACCTCGGCCGCGCCGACGACCAGGTCAAGATCCGCGGCTTCCGGATCGAGCCCGCCGAGATCGAGGCCGTGCTGCTGCGCCACCCCGGCGTCGCGCAGGCCGCCGTCGTCGTCCGCGAGGACCGGCCCGGCGACCGCCGCCTGGCCGCCTACGCCGTGCCCGCCGAGGGCCGCCGCCCCGACCCGGCCGAGCTGCGGCGGTTCGCCGCCGAGACCCTGCCGGACTACATGGTGCCGGTCGTGGTCGTGCTGGACGCGCTGCCGCTGACGGTCGGCGGCAAGCTCGACCGCGCCGCGCTGCCCGCCCCCGGCCCGGCCCCCACGACCGGCCGCGCCGCCCGCACGCCCCGCGAGGAGATCCTGTGCGGGCTGTTCGGGGAGGTCCTGGGAGTACCCCGCGTCGGGGCCGACGACGACTTCTTCGCGCTGGGCGGCGACTCGCTGACCGCCACCCGCCTCGTCGGCCGGATCCGCTCGGCCCTGTCGGTGGAGCTGCCCGTCCGGGCGCTGTTCGAGGCGCCGACGCCCGCCGGGATCGCCGCCCGTCTCGACGCCGCCGAAGGCACCGCGCGGCCCCCGCTCGTCCCGGCCGAACGCCCCGACCCGATCCCGCTGTCGTACGCTCAGCAGCGGCTGTGGTTCCTCAACCGGTTCGAGGGGCCGACCGCGACGTACAACGTTCCGGTCGCGCTGCGGCTGCACGGCGCCCTCGACCTGGCCGCGATGCGCGCCGCCCTCGCCGACGTCGTGGGACGGCACGAGTCCCTGCGCACGATCTTCCCCGACGGCGGCGGGGCCCCGCGCCAGCAGATCCTCGACCCCGCCGACGCGCGCCCCGCCCTGCCCGTCCAGGAGACCACCGAGGCCGGGCTGCCCGCCGCGCTCGCCGACCTCGCCGGACGCGGCTTCGACCTGTCCGCCGAACCGCCGCTGCGCGCCCGCCTGCTGCGCCTCACCGACACCGCCGAGGACGAGCACGTGCTCGTCCTCGTGCTCCACCACATCGCCGGGGACGGCTGGTCGATGGCCCCGCTGGCCCGCGACGTGATCGCCGCCTACCTGGCCCGCCGCGACGGCCAGGCCCCGGACTGGGCTCCGCTGCCGGTGCAGTACGCCGACTACACGGTGTGGCAGCAGGAGTTGCTGGGCTCGGAGGACGACCCGGAGTCGCTGGTCAGCGCGCAGCTGGCGTACTGGCGGGAGGCCCTGGCGGGGCTGCCGGAGGAGATCGCACTGCCCGCCGACCGGCCACGCCCCGCCCAGGCCACCCACCGCGGCGCGATGCACACGTTCACCCTGGACGCCGACCTGCACGCGGACCTCGTGGCGCTGGCCCGCCGCTCCCAGGCCAGCCTGTTCATGGTCATGCAGGCTTCGCTGGCGGCCCTGCTGACCCGGCTCGGCGCGGGAACCGACGTGCCGATCGGGTCACCGGTCGCGGGCCGGACGGACGAGGCGCTGGACGACCTGGTCGGGATGTTCGTCAACATGCTCGTCCTGCGCACCGACACCTCCGGGGATCCGAGCTTCCGGGAGCTGGTGGCGCGGGTGCGGGAGACGGACCTGGCGGCCTACGCGCACCAGGACGTCCCCTTCGAACGGCTCGTGGAGGTCCTCAACCCCGTCCGGCACATGGGCCGCCACCCGCTGACCCAGGTGGTGCTCTCCTTCCAGAACAACCCGGAGGCGCGGCTGGAGGTCGAGGGCCTCACCGTCCGGCCCGAGCCGCCCGCCGTGGGCACCGCCAAGTTCGACCTGTCCCTGTACCTGGAGGAACGCACGGGCCCCGACGGCTCGCCGGACGGGATCGAGGCGGGGTTCGAGTACGCCCTCGACCGCTTCGACGAGCCCACCGTCGCCGCCCTGGCGGCGCGCCTCACCCGCCTGCTGCGCGCCGTCGCCGCCGACCCCGACCAGCCGATCGGTGCGGTGGACGTGCTGGAGCCCTCCGAGCGGGCCGTGATCCTGGGCGAGTGGGCCGGTGGATCGGGTCCTGGCGTGGCGTCGGGGACGATTCCGGAGCTGTTCGAGGCTCAGGTTCGGCGGGATCCTGGTGCTGCGGCGGTGACGTTCGAAGGGGTCACCGTCTCGTATGGGGAGGTGAACGCTCGGGCGAATCGGCTGGCGCGTGTGCTGCGGGAGCGTGGTGCGGGGCCGGAGCGGTTCGTGGCGTTGGCGCTGCCGCGTTCGATCGACCTAGTCGTCGGTGTGCTCGCGGTGCTGAAGTCCGGGGCGGCCTACGTCCCGCTCGACCCGGACTATCCGGCGGACCGGATCGCATACATGCTGGAGGACTCCGGTCCCGTTCTCGCGGTGACCACCTCCGACGCTGCGGGGGTGCTGCCCGAGGGCCTGCCGAGGGTGGTGCTCGACGGGGACGACCTCACCGGGTACGACGCCGACGACCTGACGGATGTGGGGCTGCGGCCGGGGCATCCGGCGTACGTGATCTATACGTCGGGTTCGACGGGGCGTCCGAAGGGTGTGGTGGTTCCGCATCAGAACGTGGTGCGGTTGCTGGGCTCGACGCAGCCATGGTTCGACTTCGGGCCTGGTGATGTGTGGACGTTGTTCCACTCGTATGCGTTCGACTTCTCGGTGTGGGAGTTGTGGGGCGCTCTGCTGCACGGCGGTCGTCTGGTGGTGGTGCCGTATCTGACGTCGCGTTCGCCTGAGGACTTCCTTCGGCTGCTGGTCGAGGAGAAGGTCACTGTTCTGAATCAGACGCCGTCGGCGTTCTACCAGCTGATGGCGGCCGACCGGGAGCGTCCGGGTTCGGATCTGGCGTTGCGGTTCGTGGTGTTCGGCGGTGAAGCCCTCGAACTGGGACGGTTGGCCGACTGGTACTCCCGCCACGCTGATGACGCGCCGGTGTTGGTGAACATGTATGGGATCACCGAGACCACCGTGCATGTCTCTCACATCGCGCTGGACGCCTTCACCTGCGCCTCGTCGCCCGGCAGCGTCATCGGCACCGGGATCCCCGACCTTCGCCTGTACGTGCTGGACGACCGGCTGCGTCCCGTCCCGCCGGGTGTGGTCGGTGAGGTGTACGTCGCGGGTGCGGGTCTGGCGCGGGGCTACCTGAACCGGCCGGGCCTGTCGGCGGAGCGGTTCGTGGCCGACCCGTTCGGCGCACCGGGGACGCGGATGTACCGGACGGGTGACCTGGGCCGGTGGCTGCGTGACGGCCGCCTGGAGTACCTGGGTCGTTCCGACCAGCAGGTCCAGCTTCGTGGCTTCCGCATCGAACTCGGCGAGGTGGAGACCACCCTCGTCCGGCACCCGTCCGTCACCGACGCCGCCGTCGTCGTCCGCGACGAACGCCTCATCGCGTACGTCGTCGGCGAGGTCGATGCCGCTGAGCTGCGCCGCTTCGCCGGAACCAGCCTGCCGGACCACATGGTCCCGGCGGCGGTGGTCTCCCTTGAGGCGTTGCCGTTGACGGTGAACGGCAAGCTCGATCGTGCCGCGCTCCCGGCTCCGGATTTCGCCGCCAAGGTCTCCTCGCGTGCGCCGCGTACGGAGAAGGAGGAGATCCTGGCGGGGTTGTTCGCCGAGGTGCTGGGGCTGGAACGCGTCGGGGTCGATGACGGGTTCTTCGACCTGGGCGGTGACTCGATCATCGCGATCCAGCTGGTGTCCAGGGCCCGCCAGTCGGGCCTGGTCATCTCGCCACGTGAGGTGTTCCAGCACCAGACCGTCGAGGAGCTGGCCGCCCTCGCCCAGGACGCCGCCAACGTCACCACCGATACCGAACCCCCCGGCACCGGCATCGGGCCCGTCCCCGCCACCCCGATCATGCACTGGTACCGCGAGCTGTACGGCCCGGTGGACGACTACAGCCAGCGCATGCTCCTCCACACGCCCCCCGGCCTGGACACCGGACACCTGGCCCAGGCGCTCCAGGCGGTGATCGACCACCACGACATGCTCCGCCTCCGCGTCACCGGCGAGGACTTCG
>DATADI010000479.1:0-13581 GCA_036258615.1 Thermomonospora sp.
CCGCCGCGCTGGCCGCGCGGTGCGCGCGGCCGGTCGCGGTGCGCCGGCGGACACCTCGCCCGAGCCCGAACGACCGTCGCAAGAAGGGCGTATACCTGATGTTGACCGGGAACGTCTTGCACGACGTGCCGGTCGCCGACACGGGGCGGCGGCTGGGCCGGTTCCAGCTCGCGCAGGCGGCCCGAGAGGCCCGGGACCTGCGGCGAGGCGGCCTGCCCGTGGTCCGGTTGCATCTGCACGATCGCTGGGCCGGTCTCGCCCAGCTGCTGGAAGCCGCCCGAGGAGACACATGACGACGCTGGAGGGGGCGCGCCGGCGGCGCGCCCGTCCGCACCGATGACCACGACGGAACCGACAGGAACGGTCCAGGAAGCTGGCAGGGGGACCCACAGGTGAGCATGACACCCAATCCGTTGCGGGATCCGCGCGACAAGCGGCTGCCCCGCGTGGCCGGGCCCAGTGTGCTGGTGCTGTTCGGGGTGACCGGCGACCTCTCCCGCAAGAAGCTGCTGCCGGCGATCTACGACCTCGCGAACCGGGGACTGCTGCCGCCGGGCTTCTCGCTGGTCGGCTTCGCCCGCCGCGAGTGGGAGCACCAGGACTTCCGGCAGGTCGCCTACGAGGCGGTCAAGGAGCACGCGCGGACCCCGTTCCGCGAGGACGTCTGGACGCACCTGGCCGAGGGCATGCACTTCGTGCCGGGCGAGTTCGGCGACCCGGGGGCGTTCGACGCGCTGGCGATGGCGGTCAAGGAGCTGGACGCCACCCGGGGCACCGGCGGGAACTACGCGTTCTACCTGTCCATCCCGCCGAAGTTCTTCCCCCAGGTGGTGGAGCAGCTGCAGCGGTCGGGGCTGGCGCAGCGGACCCCGGGCTCCTGGCGCCGGGTGGTGATCGAGAAGCCGTTCGGGCACGACCTGAAGAGCGCCCGGGAGCTGAACAGCACCGTGCACCGGGTGTTCCCCGAGGAGTCGATCTTCCGGATCGACCACTACCTCGGCAAGGAGACCGTGCAGAACATCCTGGCGATGCGGTTCGCCAACACGATGTACGAGCCGATCTGGAACCGCTCGTACGTCGACCACGTGCAGATCACGATGGCCGAGGACATCGGGATCGGCGGCCGGGCCGGGTACTACGACGGGATCGGCGCCGCCCGCGACGTGATCCAGAACCACCTGCTCCAGCTGCTGGCGCTGACCGCGATGGAGGAGCCGACGTCGTTCAGCGCCGAGGCGGTCCGCGCGGAGAAGGCCAAGGTGCTGTCGTCGGTGAAGCTGCCCGCCGACCTGGGCGTGGCGACCGCCCGGGGGCAGTACGCGGCGGGCTGGCAGGGCGGCGACAAGGTGCTCGGCTACCTGGAGGAGGAGGGCATCCCCGCCGACTCCCGCACCGAGACCTACGCGGCGATCAAGCTGGAGATCGAGTCGCGGCGCTGGGCGGGGGTGCCGTTCTACCTGCGCACCGGCAAGCGGCTCAGCCGCCGGGTGACCGAGGTGGCGATGATCTTCCAGCGCGCCCCGCACCTGCCGTTCAGCCACACCGACACCGAGGAACTGGGGCAGAACGCGCTGGTCATGCGGGTGCAGCCGGACGAGGGCATCACGGTGCGGTTCGGCTCGAAGGTGCCGGGCACGGCGATGGAGATCCGCGACGTGAACATGGACTTCGCCTACGGCGAGTCGTTCACCGAGCACTCCCCCGAGGCCTACGAGCGGCTGCTGCTGGACGTGCTGATCGGCGACCCGCCGCTGTTCCCCCGGCAGGAGGAGGTCGAGCTGTCCTGGGCGATCCTGGACCCGATCGAGGAGTACTGGGCCGAGCACGGCAGGCCCGAGCAGTACAAGTCCGGCGGATACGGGCCCGAGTCGGCCGACCTGTTGATGGCGCGCGACGGGCGCGCCTGGAGGCGTCTGTGACGAACACGCTGGACACCCTGGAGTCGTACCGATGAACATCGACCTCGCCGACACCTCGACCCGCCGCATCCTGAAGTCGCTGCGGCAGGCCCGCCACCTGATGGGCGGCCCGGCCGTCGGCATGGTGCTCACCCTGGTGATCGTGACCGACGAGTCGGCGCAGTACGACGCCGTCCGGGCGGCCAACGAGGCCGCCCGGGAGAACCCGTGCCGGGTGCTGACGGTGATCTCCCGCGACTCGCGGGGCAACACCTCCCGGCTGGACGCCGAGATCCGGATCGGCGAGACCGGTCCGGGCGAGACGGTCCTGCTGCGCATGTACGGGCCGCTGGCCGAGCACGCCGACACGGCGGTCGTCCCGCTGCTGGTTCCCGACGCCCCGGTGGTGACCTGGTGGCCGGGCAAGGCCCCGAAGCGGCCGGGCGCCGACCCGCTGGGGGCGCTGGCGCAGCGGCGGATCACCGACGCCTACGCGGCGCGCGACCGGCTCGGCACGCTGGCCCGGCTGGCCGAGGGCTACCAGGAGGGCGACACCGACTTCACCTGGACGCGGCTGACCCCGTGGCGGACGCTGCTGGCGGCGGCGCTGGACCAGGAGCACAGCGACATCACCGGAGGGACGGTCGCGGCCGAGCCGGACAGCCCGAGTGCCGAGCTGCTGGCGGCCTGGCTGTCGGTGCGGCTGGGCGTCCCGGTGTCCCGGGAGGTGTCCGACGGGCCGGGCCTGACCGCCGTGGTCCTCACCACCACCGAGGGGCCCATCGCGGTCACCCGCCCGGACGGCCGGGTGGCGACGTTGTCGCGGCCGGGGCAGCCCGACCGCCAGGTGGCGCTGCACCGCCGCCCGATGGCCGAGCTGCTGGCCGAGGAGCTGCGCCGGCTGGACCCCGACGAGGTGTACCAGGAGGCGTCGGCCCGGTTCGCCAAGGACCTGGCCGCCCAGCAGGCCGCCCAGCAGGCCCCGGAGCGGCCGGAGCCGGCGCGGGGCCGCAGGAAGGCCGCCGGATGACCGCCACGCCGACCGTGCTGGTGCACCGCGACCAGACCCTGCTGGCCCGGTCCGCGGCGGCCCGGCTGGTGACCCGGATCGTGGACGTGCAGGCCGCCCGGGGCACCGCGTCGGTGGTGCTGACCGGCGGCGGGGTCGGCACGGCGGTGCTGGCGGAGCTGGCCGCCACCGGGGCCCGCGACGCCATCGACTGGAGCAGGCTGGACGTGTGGTGGGGCGACGAGCGGTTCCTGCCCACCGGCGACCCGGAGCGCAACGAGACCGGCGCCCGGGAGGCGCTGCTCGACCACGTCCCGCTCGATCCGGCGCGGGTGCACGCGATGCCCGCCACGGACGGGCCGGACGGGGACGACCCCGAGGCGGCGGCCGAGCGGTACGCGGCCCTGCTGCGGGCGGCCTCCCAGCCGGAGGACCACGGTCCGGTGCCCTCGTTCGACGTGCTGATGCTGGGGGTGGGCCCGGACGCGCACGTGGCGTCGCTGTTCCCGGAGATGCCCGCGCTGTACGACGAGCGCCCGGTGGTGGCGGTGCGGGGCGCCCCCAAGCCGCCGCCCACCCGGATCACCATGACGCTGCCCACGATCCGGGCGGCCCGGGAGGTGTGGGTGATCGCGGCGGGCGGGTCCAAGGCCGAGGCGGTGCGGTTCGGGCTGTCGGAGGCGGGCCCGGTGCAGGTGCCGGTGGCCGGGGCCCGGGGGCGGCAGCGCACGCTGTTCCTGCTGGACCGGGCGGCGGCGGCCAAGCTGCCGCCGGGCCTGGAGCGGATCGCCTCGCCCTGACGGTCAGCGGCCCGGCGGGCCGTGCCGGGACACCGCCCAGGCGTCCCGGTCCACGGCCAGCCGGGTGACCGGGCCGAGCGTGCCGGGTTCGGTGGCGGTGGCGCGCATGCCCAGCCGCCGGGCCAGCGCCGCCGACGCCCGGTTGGCCTCGTCCACCTTGGCCAGGACGCGCGGCAGGCCCAGGGCGGTGAAGGCGTGCTCCAGCACCGCGCCGACTGCCTCGGCGGCCAGGCCGCTCCCCCACCGGTCGGGCCGCAGGCTGTAGAGGACCTCGACGTCGTCGCCGGTACGGCCCTCCTCGGCCAGGCCGCGCAGCCCGGCGGTGCCGATGAGGCCGGGATCCGGTGCGCCCCGCCGGCCGACCGGGCGCACCGCCCACACGCCGTACCCGGCGGCGGCGAAGTCGCGCCGCGAGTCGTCGATGATCCCGGTGACCTGCTCGGCCGTGGGCGGGGCGCCGTCGAAGAGGTACCGGGTGACCAGAGGGTCGCTCCAGTGCTCCAGCAGGGCCGCGTGGTCGGCGGGGGTGACGGGACGCAGCTCCAGCCGGGCGGTCCGCAGCGTGGGGTTCACGGCACGTCGTCCTCCTCCCAGCGCGGGGCGGGCTCGCCGTCGGGCACCCCGACCCGGAACACCCGCATCTGCAGGGCCAGCACGCCGTAGTAGCCGACCAGCGTCACCAGCTCCACCAGCGCCGGGCGGCCGAGCGTGGCGGCGGCCTCGGCGTACAGCGCGTCGCCCACGTCGCCGTGGGCGAGCAGCTCGCGGACGACGGCGTGGACGACCCGTTCGCGGGCGTCGGCGAGCACCGGGTCGCGTCCCCGGCGCAGCGCGTCGATCTCGGCGTCCGTCACGCCGGCCCGCCGCGCGATCCGCTCGTGGGCGTACCACTCGTAGTCCGAGCGCCAGTGGGCGGCGGTCGCCAGGACGGCGATCTCCCGCTCGCGCGCGGTGAAGCCGGTGCGGAACCGCAGCGCGGCGCCCAGCTCCTGCAGGGGCATGCCGACCGCCGGGCTGTAGAGCATCGCGTTGAAGGGCCCCAGCAGCCGCCCGTCCGCGTCGGTGGAGCGGAACACCGCGGGCCGGGCCGCGCGGGGCCCGCCGGTGATCGCCGCGTGGACCGCGCGCTGCGCCGCGCCGAGGGACTGCGGGGACAGCGGCGGCAGCCGCCCGGCCCCCGGGTCGCCGGACTCGATCATCCTTCGCACGGTAGCCCACCCGGGCGGGTGAAACGGAGTGCTCACGGGGGTGTAGCGGTTCCGTAACACCGCTGGTGGACCGTGGCGGGGACCGCATGACCCCGGGGAGGGGAACGCTCCAATGCCGTTGCTGCGCATCCGCACCCACATCGAGGACCGCCCCGGCCGGCTGGCCGTCCTGACCGCCGCGCTGGCCGAGCGCGGCGCCAACATCCTCGGCCTGTCCGTCCAGCTCGACGCCGAGGGCGTGGTGGACGAGTTCGTGGTGGACGCCGGGAACGCCTGGCCCCGCGAGCTGACCACCGCGGTGGAGGCGGCCGGGGGACGGCACACCGCCGTGGTGCCCGCCCGCCCCCACGAGCTGATCGACGAGCCGACCCGGGTGCTGACGCTGGCGGCCCGGCTGCGCGCCGAGCCCCGGTCCCTGCCGCGCGTGCTGGCCGAGCTGCTGCGCGCCGACGGCGCGACGTGGGTGACCGGCGCGGCGGTCCTCCAGGACTCCGGAGCGGACCTCACCGTTCCGGTGGGGCCGCTGCGGGCGGTGCGGCTGCGCCGGGCGGGCCTGCCGTTCACCGCGACCGAGGCGGCCCGCGCCGACGCGCTGGTACGGGCGGTGCTGCCCACGGACGAGCCGCGCCCGACCTCCCGGCGGGTGCTGCTGCGCGACGGCACCGAGATCGTGGTGCGCCCGCTGGACCGGCGGGACGGACCCGCGGTGCAGGCCATGCACGAGCGGTGCTCGCGGGAGAGCCGCCGGGCGCGGTACTTCTCCCCCAAGCCGTCGCTGCCCCGCCGGGCGCTGGACCTGTTCTGCGAGCCCTCCTACGGCCTCACGCTGGTGGCCGAGGGGCCGGACGGGTCGATCCTGGCGCTGGCGCACCTGGTGCACGTGCTGGACCCGGGGGTCGCCGAGCTGGCGTTCCTGGTCGAGGACGCCTGGCAGGGCCGCGGCCTGGGCCGGGAGCTGACCGGGCTGCTGCTGGTGCTGGGCCGGGACCGGGGCCTGGTGGAGCTGCGGGCCGCGGTGCTGGCCGACAACACCCGGATGCGCCGCCTGCTGACGTCCGTGGGCGGCCGGGTGCGGCGCACCGAGGACGCCTCGGTGCTGGAGGTCCGGCTGCGGCTGGACGGCCGGGGCAGTCCGGCGCCGGGCCGGGGGGCCGCGCTGGCAGGATAGGCCGGTGACCCGTGCACCGGACGGCGGCGCCGCCGACAACCCGATCTACGACAACCCCTGGGCCTACGACCTGGCGTGCGCGTTCCGCGACGTGGCCGCCGAGGTCGACGCGCTGCTGGGCTGGTGCGGGCGGACGCCCGCGACGGTGCTGGAGCTGGCCGCCGGGCCCGCCGAGCACGCGCGGGAGTTCGCCCGCCGGGGCGTGGCGGCCACCGCCCTGGACCTCAGCCCCGCCATGTGCGCCTACGCCGCCGAACGCGCCAAGGCCGACGGCGTCGCGCTGGAGGTCGTCCGGGCGGACATGACGGGCTTCGCGCTGGGCCGCCGGTTCGACCTGGTCGTCACGATGCTGGACTCCACGGCGCACCTGATGACCCTGGACGCGTTCGTCGCCCACCTGGACCGGGTGGCCGAGCACCTGGCCGACGACGGGTGCTACGTCCTGGAGATGAGCCATCCGGCCGACCGGCTCACCGACGAGCCCTCCACCGGCACCGCGTGGAGCGTCGAGCGGGACGGGGTGCGCGCGGACGTGCGGTGGGGCGAGCCCGGCGACCGGCTGGACCCGATCACGCAGGTGGTACGGGAGCACGTCACGATCAGCGTCGCCGGGGAGGGCCGCACGGAGGTGGTCCGCGGGGTGGTGCCGTACCGGTTCTGGACCGCCACCGAGCTGACGGCGGCGGTACGGCTCAGCGGGGCCCTGGAGATCACCGCCCAGTACGGCGACTTCTCCGGCATCGGTCCCGCCGACGAGGGGGCGTGGCGGCTGATCACGCTGTTCCGCCGGGCGGGCTGACCCGGGCGGTCACCGGACCCAGGCGGCCATCAGGCAGACGTCGTCCTCGACCTGGTCGGCGCCGACCGCCTTGACGATCGCGTCGAGCCGGTCGTCCAGGCTGCCGGCGCTGCGGGCGGCGGCCTCCAGCAGCCGCGCGGTGGCGGTGTCGAGGTCCAGGTCGCGGCGGTCGACGATGCCGTCGGTGTAGAAGAGCAGCACGTCGCCGATCTCCAGGGCGACGGTGCCCAGCGCGTACTCGGCGTCCTCCACCACGCCCAGCAGCGGGCCCGGCTCCCCCTCCAGCAGCCGGGCGGTCGTCCCGCGCACCAGGATCGGCGCGGGATGCCCCGCGCACGCCCAGCACAGCTCGCGCCGGTCGGGCACGAAGTGGCACAGCACCGCCGTCCCGGTGGCGACGTCCCCGGCAGCCTGGCTGCGGACCAGCTCGTTGAGCCAGCTCAGCAGGCGGTCGGCCGACGCGCCGGTGTAGGCCAGCCCGGCCAGCCCGGCGCGGGTCTGCGCCATCAGGGTGGCGGCCGCCAGCCCGTGTCCCATGGCGTCGCCGATCGCCAGCAGCACCCGCCCGTCCGGCAGCACCCGGGCCTTGTGCCAGTCCCCGCCGATGCGCTCGGCGGCCAGGTACCGGACGGTGACGACCACCCGCGGCAGGCTGACGGGATACCGCAATGAGGGCTGGATCACCTCGCGCAGCCGCAGCGAGAACCGGCGCTCCTCCTCGGCGCGGCGGTGCTCGTCCAGCATCCGCTGCTGGGTGGCGGCCAGGCGGCGTTCCCGGCGGCGGCGCTCGGTGGTGTCCTGGGCGAGCATCCGCACGGCGACCGGGAGCGCGTCGGAGTCCAGCACCGGTTCCAGCATCATGTGCACGTGCCGGATGCCGCTGCGCTGCAGGATGCGGTACTCCCCGGACACCGCCTCCCGGTGCTCGAACAGCGTGCGGACGGCCTCCTCCATGTCGGGCAGGTCCTCCGGCAGCACCAGCGCGGGCATCTCGTCGAGCCGCACCGGGCCCGACACCGGGTCGCGGCCGAAGATGTCGTACATCCGGCGGGTCCACACGATCTCGTCGGTGAACAGGTTCCACTCGCCCCAGCCGAGCCCGGCCAGCCGTTCGCTCTGCCGCCAGCGGGCCAGCAGCTTGTCCTCCTCCGGGTGCAGGCTCCAGGTGACCAGCAGCCCGGGCCCGGCGCGCACCGCCTTGACGGTCATGATCGACGGCTCGAACCGGCCCCGGTGCACCCCCACGTACTCGAACGGCCCCCGGGCGAACGGCTCGCCGGTCTCGTAGGCGTGCAGGTACTGGTGGAACAGCCCGGTGGCCAGGACGTTGGGGTTGATGTCGAGCAGCCGCCGCCCGACCAGGGAGGTGCCCGGCGCGGCGACCTGCGTGGCCTTGTCGTTGGTGCGGGCGACGACGAAGTCGACGATCTCGCCCTCGTCGCGCAGCGGCACGCAGTACATGCCGTTGACGTGGACGGCGGCCAGCACGCTGTCGACCCAGTCGGGAGGCGAGGGCAGGTCCTCGACCGGCGGCGGCTGGCGGGTCTCGGTGATCGCCGGATGCGGGGGGCGCAGGTACCGGGAGGGGTCGAACAGCTCAGGTCCGCGCGTGCGCCGCCCGCCGCCCTCGCCGAGCACCGCCCGCGCGGTCTCGGTGAGGCTGCTGTCGCGTTCGTGCGCGAGCGCGCTCAGGTGCTGGTAGCCGTCGACGAGGTCGCACTGGTACCGGGCCGCCAGCGCGTGGGCCGCCTGCTGGACGATCGCCTGCTCGAGGGTCGCGCCGCCGTAGCCCGAATACCCCTCCACCTGTCCGCGCCTTCCCCGTGGGACCGCGTCACCGCCGTTCCCTCAGCGCGTTCCCGCTGGTGACGGCGGTAAACGACGCCGTCACCAGCGGTGGGCGATCACGGCGCGGGGGCCCAGCCGGGCATCGGGAAGCCCGCCAGCAGCTCGCGGACCTCGCCCGCGATCCGGGTCAGCGCCGGCTCGTCGGCCTTGGCGGTCGCCTGCACGGCCTCGTCGATCCAGGCGGCCAGCCGGGGCATGTGCTCCTCGGTCAGGCCCCGGGTGGTGACCGCGGCGGTGCCGAGCCGCAGCCCCGAGGGGTCGAACGGCTTGCGCGGGTCGAACGGCACGGTGTTGTGGTTCAGCTCGATCCCGGCCCGGTCGAGGGCCTGCGCGGCCGGCTTGCCCGCCACGCCCTTGCCGGTCAGGTCGATGAGCACGAGGTGGTTGTCGGTGCCGCCGGAGACCAGGTCGAAGCCCCTCTCCCGCAGGGCGTCCGCCAGCGCGGCGGCGTTGGCCACCACCTGCCGGGCGTACCCGGCGAACGCGGGGTCGGCGGCCTCCTTGAGCGCGACCGCGATCCCGGCCGTGGTGTGGTTGTGCGGGCCGCCCTGCAGGCCGGGGAAGACGGCCTTGTCGATCCGGGACGCGTGCTCGGCGGACGACAGGATCATCGCGCCGCGCGGGCCGCGCAGCGTCTTGTGCGTCGTGGTGGTGATCACGTCGGCGTGGCCCACCGGGGACGGGTGCGCGCCGCCGGCGATCAGCCCGGCGATGTGCGCCACGTCGGCGGCCAGGATCGCGCCGACCTCCCGGGCGATCTCCGCGAAGGCCGGGAAGTCGATGGTGCGCGGGACGGCGGTGCCGCCGCACCAGATGATCTTGGGGCGCTCGCGGCGGGCCAGGTCGCGGACCTCGTCCATGTCCACCCGGCCGGTGTCGGCGCGCACGCCGTACCGGACCGGGGTGAACCACCTGCCGGTGACCGACACCGACCAGCCGTGGGTCAGGTGCCCGCCCATCGGCAGCGCCATGCCCATGACGGTGTCGCCGGGCTCGGCGAAGGCCAGGTAGACCGCCAGGTTGGCGGGCGAGCCGGAGTAGGGCTGGACGTTGGCGTGGTCGGCGCCGAACAGGGCCCGGGCGCGTTCGACGGCCAGCGTCTCGATCGGGTCGACGTTCTGCTGGCCCTCGTAGTACCGGCGGCCCGGGTAGCCCTCGGAGTACTTGTTGGTCAGGACGGACCCGGTGGCCTCCAGGACCGCGGGCGAGACGTAGTTCTCCGAGGCGATCAGGCGCGCCTTCTCGAACTGGCGCCGCGCCTCGTCCTCGACCAGGCCCGCGAGGTCGGGGTCGGCGGCGTGCAGATGGGGGACGGCCGGCTGGTGCATGGTTCCTCCGCACTGGTCGTGCCGGGGGCCTGGGCGGAGCGGAAGGGTGCGCAGGCCCCCGGACGGGGCCCGACGCCCAGGCGCGCGGCGTGCGGACGGCTTCGCTCCCCGGTGGTCGATCCCACCTTGTCTGCGCCAGTCACGTACCTGGCATCGTAGCGAACCCCCGCTCTTGACGTTTTTACGTAGTTTCGTAATTCTTGTGGCCATGATGCTCCTCGCACGGCTGCGCACGCTCCTCGTGATGGCCGGGGTGGCCCTGACGTTCACCGCTCCCCTGCACGGCCGGCGGTGGCTCACCCTGGCGGGGTTCGCGCTGATCCTCACCGGGATGACGCTGATGTTCCTCCCGGCCGCCGCGCCGCGCCGCCCGCCGGTCCGGGTCGCCTCCCCGGTGCGGGGCCGCTGGCTGGCGGTCAACAGCCCCGCCGACCGGGTCCCCAGCCACGGCACCCACGAGTTCGCCCAGACCTACGCCGTGGACCTGCTGTACCACCCCGACCCCCGGCGGGAGTGGAAGGGCGTGCACCGCTGGCCCCTGGCACGCCGCCCCCAGACCTTCCCCTCCTTCGGGCAGCCGCTGTACGCCCCCGCCGACGGCGTCGTGGTCCGCGCGGTGGACGGCCAGCGCGACCACTGGAGCCGCAACTCCTGGCCCGGCCTGGTGTACCTGCTGGTCGTCGAGGGCATCGTGCGGGGCGTCGCGAGCGTCCTGAGCCCCCGCTTCGTCCTCGGCAACCACGTCGTCCTCGACCTGGGCGACGGGGTCCACGCCGTGCTGGCCCACCTGCGGCGCGGCTCGCTGCGCGTGCGGCCCGGCCAGCGGGTACGGGCGGGCGAGCAGGTCGCCGAGTGCGGCAACTCCGGCAACTCCTCCGAACCGCACCTGCACTTCCAGCTCATGGACGGCCCGCGCGCCGTCGTCGCCGCCGGGATCCCCATGACGTTCGAGTACCGGGTGGACGACGTGGAGCACTACGGTGTGCCGGAGGCCCGGCGGCCGTTCACCGCCGGGCCCCGGACCGGCGGCTGAGGAGGGATGCGTGACCCAGGACGGGCGGGAGCCGTCCCTGGCCGAGCGGGTGGAGCGCCTGGAGGCCCGCGTCGCCGCGCTGGAGGCGGCACGCCCGGCCCCCGGCGGCGACGAGGAGCCCGGCCCCGACACGTTCTGGGCGCTGAACGGGGTCAAGGCCCGCGCCCCGGAGCCCGGGATGGTGCTGTTCACCGGGACGGTGACCCTGCCGGGCGGTGAGCACGTCGAGTGGCAGCAGGGCGCGGGCGCGGAGGAACTCCTCGCCGACGACTGGAGCACGGCCGCCGCCGCGCTGGCCGCTCTCGGCCACCCGATCCGCCTGCTGCTGCTGCACCAGATCCTGCACGGCGCCGCCACGGTCGCCGAACTGGGCGCACACGAACGCCTCGGCACGACCGGCCAGCTGTACCACCACCTGCGGCAACTCGTGGCGGCGGGCTGGCTGCGCACCTCGGCGCGCGGCCGGTACACGGTGCCCGCCGAACGGGTGGTGCCGCTGCTGGCCGTGCTCGCCGCCGCCCGCCACTGAGCGCCGGGAATCGATCAGTAAGGAACACTTCGACCAGAAGTGCCTATAGGGTCACTGGGAAGATGGATTCGGTCAGGGCGGGAACGGGCACGGCGCGGCTGGCGTGGCTGGACGCGTTGCGCGGGCTGGCCGCGGTCTCGGTCGCCCTGCACCACGCCGCCTACCACTACGCCCCCGGGCTGCGCCGCCAGATCACCGCCTGGTTCGACCCCGGCCTGTACGGCGTCATGGTGTTCTTCCTCGTCAGCGGCTACATCATCCCGGCGTCCCTGGAGCGTTCCGGCTCGCTGGGCCGGTTCTGGGTGGGCCGGGTGTTCCGCATCTACCCGCTGCTGCTGGTCGCGCTGGCGGCGACCGTGCTGATCGCCGCCGGGGGCCTGTGGCCCCTGCGCCGGGGCCTGACCGACCTCGACCGGTGGGCCGTGGTGCTGGCGCACCTGACGATGCTGCAGGACCTGGTGGCCGTGCCCAACGCGCTGAACGTGCTGTGGACGCTGTCCTACGAGATGGTGTTCTACCTGCTCGTCGCGGCGCTGTTCGCGGTGGGCCTGCACCGCCGCTCGGCGGGGGTCGCCGCCGGGCTCGCCGGAGCGGCGCTCGCCGCGACGGCGCTGGCCGGGGTGCTCCCGGCCGCCGCGCTGTCGGCCTCCACCGGGGTGAGCCCGGTGGTGGCGGGGACCGGCGTGATCCTGGTGCTCGCGGTGGGCTGCGCGTTCGCCCGCCGCCGGGAGGTCCGGGTCGCCGGGACGGTCGCCGGGGGCCTGCTCGCCGCCGCGCTGCTGGCCGTCAACAGCCGGGTCCCGCTGTGGGAGGGCCTGGTCATCCTCGCGGTGATGTTCACGGGCACCGCCGTCCACCGGGCCGTGCACGGCCAGATCCGGTGGCGCGCCGCCCTCCTCGCCGGGGGCGCGGTGCTGGCGGCGGGGCTGGCCGCCGGGCTGTGGACGCTGGGCGGCTGGGGGCTGCCCGCCGACGTCGTGACGGACCTGCGACGCTCGTGGGCGATCAGCCTGGTGCTGGCGGCGGCCACGTTCGCGGTGGGGCTCGCGCTGAGCGGACGCCGCATGCCCCGGCCGCTCACCTGGCTGGGCGTGGTCAGCTACTCGGTGTACCTGCTGCACCCGGTGCTGCTGGTGGCGGGCGACGGGCTGTTCGGGCGGCCCGCCGGGGACGCGCCGGTCCTGCTGGCGGTGTTCCTGGCCGTGCTGCTGCCGGCGTCGCTGCTCACGCAGCGCCTCGTGGAGGAGCCCGCCCGGCGGCTGGGCCGCCGCCTGGCCCGCCGGATCCCGCCGCGCTCCGGCACGGCACCGGCGGCCGTCACCGCCGACGCGGAACCACCGGCCAAGGTCCCGGTGGCCTGACCGCCGCGCCCGCGCCGCTCCGGGGAAGCGCGACGACCCGGCCCCGCGCCGGACGCGGGAACCGGGTCGATCAGGCGTGCCCGGACGGGCGGGTCAGCCGCGGCCGGCCGACTCCATCGCCGCCTTCACCGCGGCGCGCTTCTCCCGCAGCTTGGCGAGGGCCTCCTCCAGGATGGCCTCGCCATCGGCGTCGCTGCGCCGCTCCTTCACGTACGCGAGATGGGTCTTGTACGGCTCCGTCTTGGGCGGGGCGGGCGGGTTGTCGGCGTCCTTGCCCGCCGGGAACCCGCACCGCGGGCAGTCCCACGTGTCGGGGATCGCCACGTCCGTAGCGAAGCTGGGGCGGGTCTCGTGCCGGTTGGCACAGTAGAAGCTGACCCAGACCCGGGGGGCGGCGTCCCCACGCTCGGCCTCTCCCATCGGGCCGGCCCCGACCCGGCTGCCCCGAATGGCGTTGCCACTACCCACGGACTACTCCTCGCTCTCTGCCGTACACCCGACCATGATCGACACTGGCTGATCACCTCGGCGGGGGCGGCGATCAATCAACCACAGTGTTCGTGTCGCGTCGGCTCCGCGGCCAGACCCGACCTCGGCTCA
>DATADI010000480.1:0-2713 GCA_036258615.1 Thermomonospora sp.
GTCCGGCTCGCGCGCGGGACGCCCCGGCATCCACCGCAGGACCAGCAGCGTCCCCAGGAACGCGACCACCGCCGAGGCCAGCGCGGCGACGTGCATGCCGTGGACGAACGCCTCGTGCGCGGGGGCGACCAGGCGGTCTCCGGCGCCGCCCAGCCGGGCCACCAGGGCCAGGGTGCCCTCGATGGACTCGCCCGCCGTGTGCCGGACGTCCTCCGGCAGGCCCGCGGGCAGCCCGGCCAGCGGCTCCCTCATCTCGCCGCGGTAGACCGAGGCCACCACCGAGCCGAGGACGGCGACGCCCATCGCCACCGCGACCTGCCGGGCGGTGTTGTTGATCGCCGACCCGGCGCCCGCCTTCTCGCGGGGCAGCGCCGACATCACCGACTCGGTCGCCGGGGGCATCACGTTGGCCATGCCCGCGCCCTGGAGGAACGCGATGACGCCGAACACCCACAGCGGGCTGGTCTCGTCGCACAGCTGGTACCCGGCCATCGACACGGTGACCAGCAGCATGCCCGCCGTGCAGACCGCGCGGGCGCCGAACCGGGCGACCATGGCCGCGCTGCGCGGCGAGAAGATCAGCTGCGCCGCCGCGAAGGGCAGCATCATCGCCCCGGCCTCCAGCGGGCTCAGCCCCCGCACCGACTGCAGGTAGAAGGAGCCGAAGAAGAACACCCCGGAGGTGGCGAAGAAGCAGAAGGCGATCGAGCCGACCGCGACCGACATCCGGGGGTCGCGGAACAGCCGCACGTCGAACGCGGGGTGGTCGGTGCGGGCCTCGTGCCAGACGAACAGGGCGACCACCGCCAGGCCCGCCGCGATGGGCCCGAGCACCATCGGCTCCAGCCAGGAGCCGCGTTCGCCGCCCTCGATGATCCCGTACGACAGGACCACCAGGCCGACGATGGACAGCAGCACCCCCGCCGGGTCCAGCCGGCCGGGCCGCGGGTTGCGGGACTCGGGGATCAGCGCCAGCATCCCGACCACGCCGACGACCACGATCGGCACGTTGATCAGGAAGACCGAGCCCCACCAGAAGTGGTCGAGCAGCAGGCCGCCGGTGACCGGGCCGATGGCCACGGCGAGC
Organism: Thermomonospora sp.; assembly: GCA_036258615.1. GTDB lineage: Bacteria > Actinomycetota > Actinomycetes > Streptosporangiales > Streptosporangiaceae > Thermomonospora. The sequence continues at coordinate 1,088 of DATADI010000480.1, forward strand.
CCGACGGAGCCGGACCAGATGCCGATGGCGCGGCCCCGCTCCCGGGGGTCGAACACGTTGGTGATGATGGACAGCGTCTGCGGCATGATCGCCGCGCCGCCCAGGCCCATCAGCGCCCGCGCCGCGATGAGCTGCCCGGGGCTCTGCGCGTAGGCGGAGGCCAGCGAGGCCAGCCCGAAGACCACCATGCCGAGCACCAGCACCCGCCGGTTCCCCAGCCGGTCGCCGATCACCCCGAAGGTGAACAGCAGCCCGGCGAAGACCAGGGTGTAGCTGTTGATCGACCACTCCAGTTCACCCTGCGTGGCGCCCAGCCCGCGCTCGGGGTCGGCGATGGTGCGCAGGGCCACGTTGAGGATGGTGTTGTCGAGGACGACCACCAGCAGGCTGAAGACCAGCACGCCGAGGATCGCCCAGCGGCGGGGGTGGCCCGCCGGTTCCGTGGACGGCTGCGGTTCCACGCTTCTCCCTTGCGCCGTCGGGGATGAATCATCCGATACGTCCGCGTTTCGTAATGAGGACGATCGTAGGCGGATCCCCCTGCGATACGCAACCGTATCGTTTCGAAATTCACCGGTGGAATCCCCGGGGTTCCGCATCCGTTTTGTCCGTGGGATCATCGTTTGCGTCCGGGTACGCCACAGTGGCGCCTCGAGACCGGAGGTTCGCATGTCTTCTTCTGCCGTCTCCAAGCCCTCCCCCGCCGACCGCCAGGGCCCCGTGCTGTACGGCGGCCGGGCCGACCGGCGGGTGACCGTCCGCGACATCGCCGCCGCCAAGGAGCGCGGCGAGCGGTGGCCGATGCTCACCGCCTACGACGCGATGACCGCGCGGGTGTTCGACGAGGCCGGCATCCCCGTCCTGCTGGTGGGCGACTCCGCGGCGATGGTGGTCTACGGCTACGACTCCACCATCCCGGTGACCGTGGACGACCTCATCCCGCTGACCGCCGCCGTCGTCCGCGGCTCCAGGCGCGCCATGGTGGTGGCCGACCTGCCGTTCGGCTCCTACCAGACCGGGGTGGCCGAGGGGCTGGCCACCGCCGTCCGGTTCCTGAAGGAGACCGGCGCGCACGCCGTCAAGCTGGAGGGCGGCCGCAGGGTGCTGCCCCAGGCCGAGGCCATGGTCGCCGCCGGGATCCCCGTGATGGGCCATCTCGGCCTGACCCCGCAGTCGGTGAACGCGTTCGGCGGCTACCGGGTGCAGGGCCGCGGCGAGGCCGGCGAGGAGCTGATGGCCGACGCCAAGGGCCTGGAGGCCGCCGGGGCGTTCGCCGTGGTGCTGGAGTGCGTGCCCGCCGACCTGGCCGCCCGGGTCACCGCCTCGCTGTCCATCCCGACGATCGGCATCGGCGCCGGCGACGCCTGCGACGCCCAGGTGCTGGTCTGGCAGGACATGGCCGGGCTGACGCCGCGCACCGCCAAGTTCGTCAAGAAGTACGCCGACGTCGGCGCGGTGCTCGGCGAGGCCGCCCGGTCGTTCGCCGAGGAGGTCGCCGGGGGCGCGTTCCCGGCCCCCGAGCACTCCTACCGCTGATCGGGCCGCGCGCCCGAGCGGACCACGATGATCCGGTCGCCCGCCACCAGGCGCGCGCAGGCCGGGTCGCTGTAGGGCAGCACCCCGCCC
>DATADI010000481.1:0-9189 GCA_036258615.1 Thermomonospora sp.
GCAGGAGAGGAGCGCCCATGAGCGAACCGCCGGTCGCCACGACGGCCCGGCGGGTGGCCGACCGCGCGCTGTCGTGGCTGCACGCCCATCGTGAGCTGGGCGCCGTGCCCGCCGACAGCACCGAGGACCTCGGCGACCCCGACACCGTCTACAAACCGCTCGGCGAGACGACGCTGGCCGCGTCGCTGATCCTGCGCGACGCCACCGCCGGAGCCGGGCAGCAGGTCGCCGCGCAGAGCCTCGCGGACTACACCTGGCGGCAGCTGGGAGAGGGCGATCTCCTCTACGAGCGGCAGCTCCGGCACACGCTGATGACCGATCCCCTGGAGAACTACGCCCACTTCGCGCGCGTCGGCTACCGGCATCCCCGGCTCGACCGGCTGCTGGAGCACCACGCGGGGCTCCGGTCGATCCGCGCGATCGAGATGATCCCGAACCGGCGGATGGCCGTCGCGAACGCGGCGCGCATCGTCGGCCTCGACCACGGCGTCGACTGGGCCGCGCTGGTCCGGGCGTCCTGGCTCGGCCACACCCCGGAGCCGTGGGCGATCGACTGGATGACCGCCTACCACCTGACCCACGCCGTCTTCCACGCCACCGACTGGGGCGCGCGGCCCGACGGGCTGCCCGCCGACGTCACCGCCTACCTGCGCGACTGGCTGCCGGTCTGGATCGACGTCTGGCGCGAGATCCAGCAGTGGGACCTGATGACCGAGTTGCTCATCGTCGGCGCGTGCCTGCCGGAGCCGTACTGTGACGCGGCCGACTGGCGGGCGCTGGCGGAGATCCAGCACGACGACGGATTCGTCCCGCGTGACGGCGAGCCCGTCACCGGCGACCCCGCCGAGCGGTTCCGCGACCACCAGCACACCGTGGTGGTCACCGCCGTGGCCGGGAGCATCGCCGCCTCCCGCGCGGCCGGGCGCCCGGTGGAGGGCGGGTGACCACGGCGGGGGCGGAGGCGTCGCTCACGCGCGTCCTGAGGCCCGCCGGTGGCGCGACCGCCGTTGCGGTGGGAGTCGTGCGCGACGGCGTGCCCGCCGTCCGGTGCCGCGGTTCCGTCTCCCGCGACCGCCGGATCGTCGCCGACGCCCGGACGCGGTTCGAGATCGGGTCCGTCACCAAGACGTTCACCGCCCTGCTGCTCGCGGAGATGGCGGCGGCCGGACTGGTGGACTGCGATGATCCGGTCAACCGTTATCTGCCTGCGGACGCACGGCTTCCGGGGCCGCCCGTCACGCTGCTGCACCTGGCCACGCACACGTCGGGGCTGCCGCGACTGCCTCGCCGTCTGCTGGTCAAGGGCATGTTCCAGTGGTTCAGCAACCCGTACGCGAGGTTCGGCACCGCCGACCTCCTGGCGGGACTCCCGCGCACCGCTCCGCGCTCCATGCCGGGAACGCGCGTGCACTACTCCAACCTGGGGGTCGCTCTGCTGGGGTACGCGCTCGGCCGCGCCGCCGGTGACGGGTACGAGAGCGCCCTCCAAGCCCGGGTCCTGGATCCTCTCGGGCTGTCCGACACCGACGGCGACCCGCGCGCGCCGCAGGCCACCGGCTACTGGCACCGCAGGCCGCGGCCCCCCTGGCGCATCCCCGGGATGCCCGGCGCCGGAATGCTCCGGTCGAGCGGTGAGGACCTGCTCCGGTACGTGACGGCGCTGCTCGACCCATCGGCCGTGACCGGTTCGCTGGGTGCCGCTCTCCGCGACGTGCAACGGCCACGCCCGGTCGGCCCCGGTGTGCCACCCCGGTGCCTGGTGTGGAATCTCCGTCATGAGGCCACGCACGACCTCGTGTACCACGGAGGCGCCACTCGCGGTTTCACGTCCTTCGTCGGCTTCTCCCCCCAGACGGGGACGGGGCTCGTCGCGCTGACCAACACCACACCGTGGCTGCGCAACACGTTCATCCAGTCCGCCTACGACGCGCTGCGTGCGCTCGCGGCTCAGAGCACCAGCGCCTCTCCCAGCCGCTCGTAGGTGGGCGCGAGGAGCCGCAGCGTGTGCACGACGCGGGCGTCGTCGCCGACGACGAGCGGATGCTGAAGGCTCCCCACGAGCCGCGCCTGGTGTTCCGCGACGTCGGCGGCTGAGGTCTGCCCGGCGCGCGCCAGCCATGTGGCGGCGTCGGCCAGCCGTCGCGTCCCGACCCGGACCGCGAAGTGCACCAGGTGCTCGCGCTGCCCCGCCGTCAGGCCCATCTCGACCAGGGCCGCGAGCCCTTCGGCGGCGGCGCCGCTCGACCGCTCGGCCGACGCCAGCAGCCGGTCCCGCGCGGCGGGCAGGGCGGCGCGCACCGCATCCAGCGGCGCGACGTTCCGGACCCGCCGGAAACCGGACCACAGAGTGAACGACTCGGCCGGGTACCCGATGGAGTCCGTCCGCCACGCCGCGACGAAGTCGGCGACCGGCAGCGTGGCGAACGGGAAGCCGTGCGGGTCGTGGAACAGCACCCGGTCGTCCTCGACGCCGAGCACCACCATGAAGTGGTCCGCTCGCGGCGGGTCGAAGAACGGCGTGCGGCCCTCGTGGAGTTGCAGGCCGAACGGCGACCCCGTCACCACCTCGATGACCCCGGGTTCGGGGGCCTCCGCCCCCATGACCATCGCCAGGGAATTGGCGTAGCAGTACGGTCCTGACCCGATATATCGCAAAGTCACGCCAGCGATCGTGACATATTTTCCGGTGCTTTTCCCACCTATCTTTCCGCCGCCCGGCCGCGCAGCCGGCCCAGGGCCAGCAGCACCGCCAGCGCCGCGGTCAGCAGCACCAGAGTCAGGGCCGCCGCGGGGAACACCCGGCCCCGGTCGGTCAGCGTGAACACGCCCACCGGCAGGGTCCGCCAGTCGGCCGGGTACACCATGATCGTCGCACCGACCTCGCCCATGGACAGCGCGACCGACAGGCTCGCCGCCGCCGTGATCGCCGGGGTCAGCAGCGGCAGCCGCACCCGCAGCAGCACCCGCGCCGGGCTCGCCCCCAGGCTGCCCGCCACCTGCTCGTACGCCGGGTCCAGGCGGTCCAGGGCGGCGCCGACCGTGCTGTAGGCGAACGCGACCACCAGCACCGCGTGGGCGGCGATCACGATCCAGCGGGTGCCGCCCAGCAGCAGCGGCGGCCGGTTGAACGCCACCAGCATGCCCAGCCCGACCACCACCGACGACACCGCGATCGGCAGGTGCAGCAGCGCGTCGGCGACCCGGCGGACGGCCCGGGGCGCCGACCGCGCCGCCAGCGCCCCCCACGTGCCGACCACCACGGCGAGCAGCCCGGCACCGCAGGCCGTCTGCAGGCTGACGGTCAGCGACGCGAGGTGGTCGCCGGACACCGCGTCGCCCACATGTCGCCCGGTGAACGACCCGGGCAGCACGCCGTTCCAGGACGCGGCGAACGCGGCGAGGACGATCACCGCCAGCGGCGCGAGGATCACCACGCCGAACAGCACCGCGAACAGCGCCCACAGCACGCCCCGGCCCCGCCGGGTCCACACCAGCGCGCTCATGCCCGCCTCCGCACGGCCACCCGGTACAGGGCGTACACCACGACCGACAACGCCACCTGGACCACCGCGATCACGCACGCCTGCGGCTGGTCGAAGGTCACCACGCCCTTGGTGTAGACCAGCATGGGCAGCGTCACCACGTCCTTGGCCCCGATGAACAGCACCAGGCCGAACTCGTTCAGGGTGAGCAGCAGCGTCAGGCTCCCCCCGGCCGCCAGCGCGGGCAGCGCCTCGGGCGCCAGCACCTCCCGCACCACCCGCCAGGGTCGCGCGCCCAGGCTGGCCGCCACCTCCAGCTGCGCGGCGGGCACCTGGGCGAACGCCGCCAGCAGCGGGCGCATCACGAACGGCGTGTAGAAGGTGATCTCCGCCAGCACCAGCCCGGCGGGGGAGTAGACGAAGTCCAGCGTCGCCAGGCCGCCCAGGGCGCTGTTGACGACGCCCGCCGAGCCGTACAGGACGGTGAACGCCAGCGCGACCAGGAACGAGGGGAACGCCAGCACCACGTCCACCAGCCGGGACACCGCCCGCGCCCCCGGGAACGGCACGAACGCCAGCACCACCGCCAGGAAGGCGCCCAGCACCAGGCACCCGGCGGTCGACAGCAGCGCGATCTCCACGGTGCGCCAGACCGCACGGCGGAACTCCGCCGACCCCACCACCCGGGCCCACACCCCGAACCCGGTCGTCCCGTCCCGCTCGACCAGCGACTGGTGGGCGACCAGCGCGAGCGGGTACAGGAAGAACCCGCCGACGACGGCCAGCGGCGGCAGCACCCACCAGGCCCGCGAGCGCACCCGGGCGGTGGGCCGCAGCGCCGCCGGGGCGGCCACGGCCGTCATGACGCCGCCCCCTCGGCCGCCACGACCACCGCCGCGCCGACCCCGACCTCGGCCCGTCCACCCGGCGCGGGCACCCCGTCCAGGGCGGGCACGTCCGCCCGGATGGCGGTGCCGCAGTCGAGCGCCACGTCCAGCCGGTACCCCGGGCCCCGCCACTGCACCGCCGTGACCCGGCCGGGCAGCGCGTCGCCGGTGACGCCGCCGGGCTCCCCGACGGTGACCGCGTGCGGCCGGACGCACAGCACGGCGGGGCCGGTCGCGGCGTCGGAGCAGGCGGCCGTCACCGTGCGGTCCCCGACCCTGGCGGTCGCGGTCCGCCCGGAGACCGTGACGACCTCGGCGGGGATGAGGTTCGCGCCGCCGAGGAAGGAGGCGGTGAACGTGCTGGGCGGCCGGTGGTAGAGGTCCCGGGACGGCCCGACGTCCACCAGCCGCGCGTCCCGCATGATCGCGATCCGGTCGGCCAGCACCAGCGCCTCGGTCTGGTCGTGGGTGACGTACAGGATCGCCAGGTCGGGCAGGTCGGCGCGCAGCCGCCGCAGCTCGCCCAGCATGTCCTGGCGGAGCGCGGCGTCCAGTGCCGACAGCGGCTCGTCCAGCAGCAGCACCGGCGGCCGGATCGCCAGGGCGCGGGCGATCGCCACCCGTTGCTGCTGCCCGCCGGACAGCTCGCGGGGCAGCCTGCGGCGGTGCTCGCTCATCCCCACCATGGCGAGAACCTCGTCCACCCGCGTTGCGATCTCCGCCCTGGGCAGCCGCCGGGCGCGCAGCCCGAAGGCGACGTTCTCGGCCACCCGCATGTGCGGGAACAGCGCGTACGACTGCACCACGACCCCGATGCCCCGCCGGTACGGGGGCTCGGCGGTGACGTCGCGCCCGCCCAGCAGCATCCGGCCCGACGAGGGCCGGACGAACCCGGCGACCGCCTTGAGCGCGGTCGACTTGCCGGAGCCGGACGGGCCGAGCAGCGCCACCGTCTCGCCCCTGCCGACCTCCAAGGACAGGTCGCGCAGCGCGCACACCCCGCCGTAGTGCACCGAGACCCGGTCGAGCCGGATGGTCATGGCTCAGCCCCCGATGGCCTTGGTGTAGGCGGCCAGGTCGCCGTCCAGCTCGGCCAGGACCCGGTCCCAGTCGGGCGAGACGACCTCGACCCCGGCCAGCAGCGCGCGGACCTTCACCGAGTTGGCGTCCTGGGGCCGGACGTCGCCTCGGGCGGGCAGCCCGTACGTCTCCGGCATCAGCGTGGCCTGGGCCTCCCGGGAGAGGAGATGGTCCATGAGCCTGCGGGCGTTGTCGGCGTGCGGCGCGTTCCTGGCCAGCCCCATGAAGTACGGGATCCGGACCGTGGAGCGCTTCCCGGACGGCCCGGCCGGGAAGAAGATCCCGAACCGGGAGCCGTCGTTGGCGATGCTGGTGAGGTTCATCTGGACGTCGCCGTTGGCCACGTGCAGCTCGCCCTTGGACACCTTCGGCTGGAGCTTGCCGGTGGAGGAGGACGGCCCGACGTTGTTGGCCTCCAGCCGCCGGACGTAGTCGAGGGCCTTGTCCTTGCCGTAGACGTGCTGGAGCAGGATCAGCATGGCGGTGCCGTCCCCGGCCTGCCCCGGCGTGGAGTACTGCAGCTTGCCCTTGAACCGGGGGTCGAGCAGGTCGTCGAAGGTCTTCGGGACGGGCTTGGCGTGGTCGGGGTTGTAGATGAAGTTGAGGTAGTTGTCGGCCAGGGCGGTGTACGCGCCCCCGGCGTCCTTGGCGGCCACCTGCTCGGAGCCCTGGGGCCGGTACGCCTCCAGGAGGCCCTCCCTGCCCGCCTGCTGGATGAACGGCGGCAGGGTCACCGCGACGTCCGCCTGCGGCCTGGACCGTTCCTTCTGCATCCGGGTGACGACCTCCCCGGACCCGGACTCGACCAGCCGCACGGTGATGCCGGTCTGCTTCCGGAAGTCGGCGAAGCGCTTGGCGTACCAGTCGCCGAGGCCGTCGACGCTGTAGACGGTGACGACGGCGTCGTCGTCCCCGGCGGCGGCTCCGGTGCCGCCGCAGCCCGCGGCCAGCAGGCCCGCCACCGAGACGGCGGCGGCGATGAGGGTGCGTCGCATGACGATCATGCCCTTCTGGGGGTTCGGGTCGTGGAGAGCAGTCCGGGCAGACCGGTGACGGAGTCCAGGACGTGGGTGGCGCCCGCGTCGAGCAGCGCGTCGCGCCCGTGCGCGCCGGTGAGCACCCCGGCGGCGACGCCCGCGCCCGCCCGGCGGGCCGACAGCATGTCGGAGGCGGTGTCCCCGGCGACGGCGACGGCGCGCACGTCGTCCACGCCCAGCCGCAGCAGCGCGGTCAGCACCAGATCGGGGTACGGCCGCCCGCGCCCGGCGTCGGCCGGGCACAGTGCCAGGTCGGCGATGCCGGACCAGCCCAGGGCCCCGAGGATCGCCTCCTGCGTCGGGCGGCCGAACCCGGTGGTCAGCGCCACCTTGATCCCCTCGGCGCGCAGCCCGGCGATCGTGTCGGCGGCCCCGGGGATCTCCGCGCACCGGCCCTGGTCGACCAGCTCGGCGTAGGCGGCCTCGAACGCGGCGTTGGCGCGCCGGGCCCGGTCCTCGTCGCCGCCGAACAGGTGCCGGAACACGGTGATCTTCGACTCGCCCATGGTGGCGCGGACGCGGGCGAGCATCCGGTCGTGCTCCGGCCCGTCGGCGGGCACGCCGACCGTGGCGGCGGCGCGGGTGAACGCGGCCTCGACCAGGCCGTCGTCACGGACGGTGGTGCCCGCCATGTCCAGGACGACCAGGCGGACGGGGAACGGGGGAGTCACAGGGCCAGCTCCTTCGCGGTCTGCTCGGCGATCGCGGGGGAGCAGGTCATGCCGCGCCCGCCGGGCCCGGTCACCAGCACGGCCGCGTCGCCGATCCGGGCGCGGTTCACCACCTGGGACGGGTCGGCGCACTGCGCGTACACCCCGGCCCAGCGGCGGCGGACCGGCGGGAGCGGGCGGCCCAGCAGGTCCTCGGCCACCGCCCGCAGGTGCTCGTAGGGCCGTTCGTCCACGTCGAAGGCGAACGGCTCGTCGTACTCGTGGGTGTCGCCGATGGTCAGCTCCCCGTCGGCGCGCTGCACCATGAGCAGCTGCATGGCGTGCTCGGCGGCCACCGCCTCCTGCGGCTGGGCGGCGGCCAGCGCGTCCAGGGCGGCCCCCCGGTAGGCCGGGTAGTAGCGGAAGCTGTCGGCGTCGGCGACCGAGGTCGTCAGCGGCTCGTCCAGCGGCGCGGTCTGCATCATCTGCAGCCGCACCCGCCGCACCGGAAGCTCGGGGACCAGCTCGCCCACCAGCCCGGACAGCCAGGCCCCCGGGCACAGGACCACCAGGTCACCGGCATGCTCGCCGCCCCGGTCGTCCCGGACGGCCGCTCCGCGCAGGCCACGCGCCTCACGCCCCGGCAGCCAGGTGTACCGGCCGGTCGCGGCGAGGTGGGCGCGCAGCGCGGGCAGCGTCCCGCGGGGCTCCACCGCCGCGTCCCGCTCGCACCACAGCCCGCCGAGCAGGTCGCCGCGCAGCGCCGGGTTCAGCGCGCGGACCTCGGAACGGTCCAGGAGCTTGAGGCCGCGCTCGGCGGCGTCCGGGCGGGCGGCCGTCTCGCGGGCCACGGCCAGTTCGGCGTCGGTGCGCACCACGGTGAGCGAGCCGTTGGCCCGGAACCCGACGCCGGGCACCTCGGCCCCGATCCGCTCCCACAGCTCCCGGGCCCGCAGCGCGGTGGCCAGCTCCGGGCCCGCCGCCCGGCCGCCGACCCAGACGAGCCCGAAGTTCCGCACGGACGCGCCGCGCGCCTCGGCCTCCCGTTCGAGGTGCAGCACCTCGTGGCCGCGCCGCACGGCCGCCAGGGCGTGCATGGTGCCCAGCACGCCGCCTCCGACGATGACGATTCGCATGGTGACGACGGTGCTGGCCGCAGGGGTGGCGGCGGTGGCCGGTCGGTGACCCGCCGGTTAAGCCGGACGGAAAATTGGGCTAGTCCTGTTATCTTTTCGTGACCTAAGGGGCGGTGAGCCGGGCGGTGAAGCTGAACCGGTCGCCCCGGTACAGCACCCGCACCGACTCGATCGGCACGTCGTCCGGGTCGTAGGACACCCGGTGGATGAGCAGCATCGGCACCGCCGGGTTGATCCCGATCAGCAGCGCCTCCCGGGGCGTGGCCAGCACCGTCTCGATCCGCTCGTCCGCGCGGGCGAACACCACGCCGAGCCGCTCGCGCAGGCACGCGTACAGCGACTGCTCCGGATCTAGCACGTCCAGCAGCCCCTCGTGCCGCGCGGCGGGCAGGTACGTGCTCTCCAGCCCCACCGGCTCGTCGTCGGCGTACAGCGCCCGCTCCAGGTGGATCACCTCGTCACCGGAGGCGATCCGCAGCCGCTCCGCGAGCCGGGGCTCGGCGGGCAGGTGCTCCAGCGTGATCAGCCGCCGCCCCGGCCGCAGCCCCTGGCCGCGCATGCCCTCGGTGTAGCTGACCAGGGCGAGCGGCTGCGTCAGCTTCGGCCCGGCCACGAACGTGCCGCTGCCCTGCCGGGTGCGCAGCCGCCCGTCGATCACCAGCTCCCGGACCGCCTTCTGCACGGTCACCCGCGACACCTCGAACCGCGCCGCCAGCTCGCGCTCGGGCGGCAGCGGCGCGCCCTCGCCCAGCTCGTCGCACAGCTCGGCCAGGCGCACCTTCACCGCGTAGTGCTTGGGCACCCGCCCGTGCCCGGGGAGCCCGTCGCGCACCGGGCCGTCCGCCCGGTAGGTCTCGTCGGCCATGCCGCGCACCCTACTGATCACCTCCCCGCCGCGCCGCCGGTGGGCCGTGGTC
>DATADI010000482.1:0-8100 GCA_036258615.1 Thermomonospora sp.
TGACCACCACCTACCTGGGGTCGAGCACCGGGCTGCGGCTGCGGCACGTGCAGCCGGCGGGCCTGGTGGACCTCGTCGCGCAGGACACGGCGACCGGCGCGACCGCCTGGGCGGGCACCGGGCTCGGCGGCGCGGCCGACGCCGACCTGGTGGCGATGGACGAGCGGCTGCAGGCCCGGCTCGACCGGGCGCGCCGCCGGGTCGAGCCGCTGCCGGGCCGGTACGAGGTGCTGCTGTCGCCGTCCTGCGTGGCGGACCTCATGCTGCACCTGTACGCGGCGGCGGGGGCGCAGGACGCGCTGGACGGCCGGTCGCCCTTCGGCCGCGACGGCGGCGGCCTGCGCCTCGGTGAGCGGCTGTCCCCGCAGCCGCTGACGTTGCGCGGCGACCCGGGCATGCCGGGGCTGGAGTGCGCGCCGTTCGTGGTGGCCCGCTCGCCCGACGGCACGGCGTCGGTGTTCGACACGGGGCTGGCGCTCGGCCCGACGGACTGGATCAGCGGCGGCACGCTCACCGCCCTGGTGCAGACCCGGCACTCGGCGCGGCTGACCGGGGCGCCCCCGACGCCCTGGATCGACAATCTCCGGCTGGAGGGCGCGCCGGGGGGCCGTTCGCTCGCGGAGATGGTGGCGGGCACGCGGCGCGGGCTGCTGCTCACGTCGCTGTGGTACCTGCGGCCGGTGGACCCGCGGTCCCTGCTGCTCACCGGGCTCACCCGGGACGGGGTGTACCTGGTGGAGGACGGGGAGATCGTGGGGGCGGCGCACGACTTCCGGTTCAACGAGAGCCCGCTGGCGCTGCTGGAGCGGGTCACCGAGGTCGGCCGGACGACGCGGGCGCTGCCGCGCGAGTGGGGCGACGGCTTCACCCGCACGGCGATGCCGCCGCTGCGGGTCGCCGACTTCGCGCTGTCGGCCGTCAGCCGCTGGTGAGCAGCCGTTCGTCGAGTTGCTCCAGCACCATCGGCCACGCCTTCTCGGCGCGGTCCCGCGCGGCCTCGGTGAGGAACCCCGCCTGGGTGAGGCGCAGCCGCGTGCCGGGGCCGTCAGGGGTGAGGTCCACGGTCACGACGGTCTCCGCGCCGTCGGTCCCGCCGGGCCCGGTGACCCAGGTCAGCTCCACCAGGCGGCCGGGCTCCAGGCGCAGGAACCGGCCGTAGTGCGGGTGCCGCCGCCCCTCGAAGACGGTCTCGAAGAAGAACGGCGTGTCGGCGCGGCCCTCCATCAGGACCGTGCCGGGTGCGGCGAACCAGTGGTCGATGCGCCGGGTCCACGCTTCAAATATCTGCTGCGGCGCCGAGCGCATGGCGCGGTCGACGGTGAGCGCCAGGGGCCGGTCCGACAGGTCCGGAACTGTGATCGGGGAAGCCATGGGACATGGATAACGAGACCGGCCGGACCGCGTCAACCGGACACTCCGCAATCCTGACTACTAGATATTTTTAAAGTGACTTCTTAGAGTGAGAGCGGACCCGCAGTCCCGTTCCGGACGGAGGATCGCGTGGAGGGCATGGGCAGTGAGTCGGCCGTGGTGGCGATGGCGCGAGCCCGCACCGAGGCCGAGACGAGGGCGTCCGCCGGGACCCGGCCGCAGCCGCCCCCCGCGTGGGCCGCGCGGGTGCCGGCCGGTTCGCTGGACGACCCCGCGGTCTGGTCGGCGGTGCGGGCGCTGTTCCCGCTCGACCCCGCGCTGGTGCACCTGAACGTCGGCACGCTCGGGTCGGCCCCGCACCCGGTGCTGGACCTGCTGCGCCGGACCGACGCCGACTACGCGCGCTACCCGCGCGACCCGTACCCGCCGACGACGTTCACCGAGCCGCGGGCCGTGCTGGCGCGCTGCTACGGCTGCGACCCCGACGAGATCGCGATCGTGCAGGGCGCCACCGACGGCAACGCCAGGATCCTCAACGGCCTCGCGCTGGAGGAGGGCGACGAGGTCATCACCACCACCCACGAGTGCTACACGATGCAGGCGCCGCTGAACCTGCTCCACAACCGGCGCGGAGTGGTGGTCAGGAAGCTCACCCCGCCCCTCGGCCCCGACCAGACGGCCGAGGAGATCGTGGAGATGTTCGAGGCCGCGATCACCCCCCGCACCCGGGTGATCGAGTGGGCGGCGGTCACGTTCACCGTCGGCACCACCATGCCCACCCGGGCCCTGGCCGAGCTGGCGCACCGGCACGGCCTCGTCAGCGTGGTCGACGGCGCCCACCTGCCGGGGCAGTTCGACATGAACCTGCACGAGCTGGGGGTGGACTTCCTCAGCGGGTCCGGCGCCAAGTACCAGTGCGGGCCGATGGGCACCGGGATCGTGTACGCCCGTAACAAGGTGCTGCCCGAGTACAACCCGCTGCCGCTGCCGGAGTTCTGGCCGGTGATCTCCCTGTGGTACCCGATCGAGGGCGAGCTGCCGCCGCGCACGACGGGCCGGGAGCCGACCTACGACATCGGCACCTACCTGCAGAAGACCGGGTCGGCCGACCTGTCCCGGGGGCCCGCGCTGCAGACCGCCGCCGAGATCTGGGAGCACATCGGCCGCGCCGAGATCCAGCGGTACGTGCACGGCCTGTGCGACCACCTCAAGGCCCGGATCGCCGACCACTGGGGCCCGGAGTCGCTGTTCAGCCCGCTGCACGACCGGCGGCTGCACTCGGGGATGGTCGCCTTCCAGCCGTTCCGGGACCCGGCCGACGCCGCCGACCCCGCCAGGTTCATGGAGTTCGAGGAGCGGATGGAGAGCGAGCACGGGGTCAACCTGCGCTTCACGTTCTTCCCCGTGCGCGACTCGGACACCGAGCGGTTCGCGGTCCGCCTGGCCCCCCACCTGTACAACAACCGGGAGGAACTCGACCGGACGGTCGACGCGATGATCAAGCTGACCGACGCGATGGCGCGGCGATGACGGCCACGCCGGTGGTCGAGGGGTACCTCACGCTCGGGCTGCGCCTGGGCCGCCTGGTGGACGGGTTCGTCGACTCCTGGTTCGGCGACCCGGAGCTGGCGGCCCGGGTGGCCGCCGAGCCGGTGCCGGATCCGGCGGCACTGGCCCGCGACGCCGCCCGGCTGGCGCGGGAGCTGCCGGACAGCGGGCTGAACGCCACCCGCACGGCGTTCCTGGCGGCCCAGCTGCGCGCCCTGGAGTGCTCCGCGCTGCGGCTGGCCGGGACGGAGCTGACGTTCGGGGCCGAGGTCGAGGCGTACTTCAACGTGGAGATCGGCGTCACCGACACCGACCGCTACGCGGCCGTCCACGACGAGATCGCGGCGCTGCTGCCGGGCACCGGTGACCTGCGGGCCCGGCTGGCGGACTTCCACGAGCGGGACCGGATCGGCGCGGAGGACCTGGGCCGGGCGGTGCGGGCGCTGTCGGAGGGGCTCCGCGACATCACCGCCGAGCGGTTCGGGCTCCCGGCCGGGGAGACCGTCGAGTACCAGGTGGTCGGCGACAAGCCGTGGAACGCGTTCAACCGGTACCACGGCCGCTACCGGTCCGTCGTCGCGCTCAACGCCGACGCCGGGCACGGGATGTCGGCGCTGCCGCACCTGGCGACCCACGAGTGCTACCCGGGCCACCACACCGAGCACTGTGCCAAGGAGGCCGGGCTCGTCCGCGCCGAGGGCCACGGCGAGCAGGTGATCGCGCTGGTCAACACCCCGCAGTGCCTGGTCGCCGAGGGGATGGCCGAGGCCGCGCTGGAGGCCGTCCTGGGCGAGGGCTGGGGGGCGTGGACCGAGGGCGTCCTGGCCGGGCTGGGGCTGCGGATGGACGGGGAGCTGGCCGAGCGGCTGCTGCCCCTGACGGCGCGGCTGCTGTCGGCGCGGCAGGACGCGGCCGTCCTGCTGCACGACCGGGGCGCCGACGCCGAGGACGTCGTCGCCTACCTGCGCCGCTGGATGCTCGTGAGCGAGGCCCGCGCGCGGCACATGGTGCGGTTCCTGACCGATCCGCTGTGGCGCGCGTACACGGTGACCTACATCGAGGGGGCGCGGCTGGTGCGCGCCTGGCTGCACCACCGTCCGGCGGGGACGTCCGTCGCCGACCGTTACCGCAGGCTGCTGTACGAGCCCCTGCTCCCGGCGACGCTGGCGGCGGACCCGGCCGCCGTCCCATGAAGGACCTCCCGCTGCGGATCGCCCGGTCCGCACTGTGCCGGGACAGCCCCCTCGGCGGGCCGCGGGACCTTCGCACGTGGCTCGCGCAGGCCGCGGAACAGAGCCGGATGGAGGTCGCCGAGGTCCCGCTGAGCGCGCTGGTGGGCTGGGCCGCCGATCCCGCCACCGGGGATCTCAGGCACCACAGCGGCCGGTTCTTCACCGTCGAGGGGCTGCGGGTGGAGCACCCGGAGGGCCCGGTGCCGCGCTGGGACCAGCCGGTCATCGAGCAGCCGGAGGTCGGGATCCTCGGGGTCCTGGTCAGGGAGTTCGACGGGGTCCTGCACCTGCTGGCGCAGGCCAAGGTGGAGCCCGGCAACCGCGACGGGCTGCAGCTGGCCCCGACGGTGCAGGCGACGCGCAGCAACTACACCCGGGTGCACCGCGGCCGGGCCGTGCCCTACCTGGAGTTCTTCCGTGAGCCGGGCCCCCACCGGGTGATCGCCGACGTGCGGCAGTCCGAGCACGGCTCGTGGTTCTTCCGCAAGCGCAACCGGAACATGGTGGTCGAGACGGCCGAGGACGTGGAGGCCGCCCCGGGGTTCCGCTGGGTGACGCTGGGGCAGGCGCTCGCGTCGCTGGCCTGCGACGACGTGGTCAACATGGACCTGCGCTCGGTGCTGGCGTGCCTGCCGTTCGCGGGCCGGGACGCCGCCGAGGCGCTGGGCGGCTCAGGTGATGGGTTCCGGGGGGCGCTCGGCCGGTCGTGCGGCGCCGCCGCCGAGGGCGTGTACGGCGACGCCGAACTCCTGCACTGGATCAACGCCGCCCGTGACCGCCACGAGGTCCGCACGCGGAAGGTGCCGCTGCGGGAGCTGCGGGAGTGGCGGGTCGGTGACACCGCGATCTCGCATCGCAGCGGCGCGTTCTTCGACGTCGTCGGTGTGCGGGTGCGCGCGGTGGGCCGGGAGGTGGGGCACTGGTCGCAGCCGGTGATCCGGCCGCGCGGCACGGCCGTCGTCGCGTTCGTCGTCAGGCGCTTCCACGGGGTCCTGCACGTCCTGGTGCGGATGCGCGTCGAGCCGGGACTCGTGGACGGGGCGGAACTCGCACCGACCGTGCAGTGCACGCCGGAGAACCACGCCCACCTCCCGCCGTCGGCCCGGCCGCCGTTCCTGGACGACGTGCTGCGGGCGGGGCCGGAACGCGTCCGGTTCGCGACGGTGCTGTCGGAGGAGGGCGGGCGTCTCCACCACGCGCGCGGTCGCTACCTCGTCGTCGAGGCGGACCCGCGCCTGGCCTACGAGCATCCGGACTTCCGGTGGGTGACGCTGGGGCAGCTCGCGTCGCTGTTGCGGCACGGTCACTACGTCAACGTGCAGGCTCGGAGCCTGGTCGCCTGCCTGTTCGGCCTGGCCGCCGCCCCGTCCATGACCTGAGGCCACGAGAGCGGGTGCTGATGAGCGAGTGTCGCGTGTGCGGCGGTCCGGTGCGGGAGTTCTTCGACTTCGGGCGACAGCCGTTGTCGGATGCCTTTCTCGTTCCGGGGGACACCGACGGCGAGTTCTTCTTCCGGCTCGCCGTCGGGACCTGCGGGTCCTGCGCGATGGTGCAGCTGGCCGAACCGGCCCCCCGGGAGCTGATGTTCCGCCACGACTACCCGTACCGGTCATCGCAGTCGGCCCGCATGAACGCCCACTTCGCGCGCACCGCACGGCGTCTGCTCGACACGCTGCCCTCCGGTGGGGACCCCTTCGTGGTGGAGATCGGCTGCAACGACGGTGGCCTGCTCGCGGCGATGGACGCGGCGGGGGTGCGGTGCCTGGGGGTCGATCCGTCCGTGCTGGCGGCCAAGGCGGCGATCGACCGGGGGCTGCGCGTGCGGACCGAGTTCTTCGAGGCGGCCTCGGCGTCGGACATCCGCGCCACGGAGGGCCCGGCGGACCTGATCTACTCGGCCAACACCATCAGCCACATCCCGGACCTGGAGTCGGTGTTCGGGGGCGTGGACCGGCTGCTGGCGCGGGACGGCCGGTTCGTCTTCGAGGATCCCTATCTCGGCGACCTCCTGGCCTCCTCGGCGTTCGACCAGGTCATCGACGAGCACTTCTACTTCTTCACCGTGCGTTCCCTCGGGGCGGCGGCGCGGCGGTTCGGGTTCGAGCTGGTGGACGTCGAGCCGCTGCCGGTGCACGGCGGGCAGATCCGGTACACGGTGGCGCGGCCCGGCGCGCACCGGCCTTCTCCGGCGGTCGCCGAGACCCTCGCCAGGGAGGACGCGCTGGACCTGACCGGCGAGTCGTCGCTACGGCGGTTCGCGGCGAACGTGGAGCGGATCCGGGCCGACCTCCTCGCGCTGCTGCGCCGGTTGCGCGCCGAGGGCCGCCGGGTGGCCGGGTACGGGGCCACCGCCAAGAGCGCCACCGTGCTGAACTACTGCGGCATCGGGCCCGACCTGGTGGAGTTCGTCTGCGACTCGACCCCCGCCAAGCAGGGCAGGCTGACACCCGGCTCGCACCTCCCGGTCCGTTCCCCGGCGGAGTTCGCCGACCCGTATCCGGACTACGCCGTGCTGTTCGCCTGGAACCACGCCGAGGAGATCATGGCGAAGGAGTCGGCGTTCCGGGAGGCCGGGGGCCGGTGGATCAGGTACGTGCCCGATGTCCACGTCGTCTGAGCCGCTGCGGTTCGGCGTCCTGGGCTGCGCGAGCGTGGCGTGGCGGCGGATGATGCCCGCGCTTCGTGGCAGCCCGGACGCACGGCTCGTCGCGGTCGCGGGCCGGGAGGAGGCCCGAACGCGCCGGTTCGCCGAGACCTTCGGCTGCGACCCGGTGCACGGATATCCACGGCTCCTGGAACGGCCGGACGTCGATGCCGTCTACGTGGCGCTGCCGACGGGCCTGCACGCCGAGTGGGCCACTCGTGCGATGGAGGCGGGCAAGCACGTCCTGGTGGAGAAACCCATGGCGACCTCCCCGGATGAGGCACGCGACCTGGTGGCCGCCGCCCGCGCGCACGGCGTCCGGCTGATGGAGAATCGCATGTTCGTCCACCACCCCCAGCACCGGTCGGTCCAGGACCTGGTGGAGGGCGGGGCCGTGGGCGAGGTGCGGGTGTTCACCAGTGGGATGGCCATCCCGCCGTTGCCCGCCGACGACATCCGCTATCGGCCGGACCTCGGCGGCGGGGCGCTCCTGGACGTCGGCTTCTACCCGGTCCACGCGGCGTTGCTCTTCCTCGGGCCCTCGCTGGAGGTGGCGGGCGCCGTCCTGCGGCACGACGCGCGCACGGGGGTGGACGTCGGCGGTGACGTGCTGCTGCGCTCGGCCGACGGCGTCGCCGCGCACCTCACGTTCGGGTTCGAGCACGCGTACCGGTCCTGGTACGAGCTGTGGGGCGACCGGGGGCGCATCGTCCTGGAGCGCGCCTTCACTCCCCCGCCGGACCGCGAACCCGTGGTCGAGATCGTCCGGGACTCCCGGCGCGAGACGGTCAGGCTCGGGCCGAGCGACCAGTTCCGCCGGATCGTCGAACGGTTCGCGGCGGTGGTGCGCGGGGAGGCGGACGGCGCCGGGCACCTGGAGACCACCGTCCGGGGTCTGGCGCTGCTGGAGTCCATCCGCAAGAACACTTGAATAACACCTAGCGATCCGTTCACACTGAGGATCACGGCAGCACCAGGAGGCCACCGTGGACCACCCGTCCGGCATCCCCTCGGCGGCGGCGCTGCTGTTTCCGGACGGGCTCCCGGGGTGGCCTGCGGTCCTGCGGGCCGTGGCGTTGCTCGGCGCGGCGCTCGTGGCGGGGACCGCCCTGCTGCGCCCGTTCACCGGCCCCCTGCCAAGGACCCGGTCGCTCGTCGTGTCGCCGGTCGCCGCCGTCACCGTGCCCTGCGCGCTGGTGGCCGTGAACCGTCCGCCCATGGCGCTGCTGCTGGCCCCCCTGACGCTGGCCGCCGCCCTGGCGCTCCCGAGGCCGCGCCGGGCGTGCGGGCTGGGGGCGGCACTGG
>DATADI010000483.1:0-5432 GCA_036258615.1 Thermomonospora sp.
CCCGCAACCGCCGCCGCATCCTCGCCGCCGCCGCCCGCCTGGTGGCCACCCGGGGCGTCGCCGCGCTGTCGATGGACGAGGTCGCCCACGAGGCCGGGGTCGGCGTCGGCACCGTCTACCGCCGGTTCGGCGACCGGGCGGGCCTGGCCTACGCCGTGATCGACGACCGGGAGCGCCGCTTCCAGGCCGCGTTCCTGTGGGGTCCGCCGCCGCTGGGCCCGGGCGCGGACGCCGCCGCCCGCCTGCGCGCCTTCCTGCACGCCCTGGCCGAACGCACCGACGAGCAGGTCGACCTGCTGCTGATGGCCGAGCTGGACTCGCCCGGCGCGCGGTTCGAGCACTCCTACGACGTCTACCACCGGCACCTGACCCTGCTGGTCCGGGAGGCGGTGCCGGGGGCGGACGCGGTATACCTCGCCGACGCCCTGCTGGCCCCGTTCGCCGCCAACCTGGTCGCCCACCAGCGGCGCACCCGCGGGATGACGGTCGAGCGGATCAAGGCCGGGCTGGACGACCTGATCGCCGGATTGGCCCGTTCCGGCTGAACCCTTCTGGGAACGCCCCCGTTTCGTCACACTGGGCGGGTGTACGACTTCGACATCCTCGTGCTCGGATCCGGACCCGGCGGGCAGCGCGCGGCGATCGCCGCCGCCAAGCTCGGCCGCCGCGTCGCGGTCGTCGACAAGCGGACCATGATCGGCGGCGTCTGCATCAACACCGGGACCATCCCCTCCAAGACCCTCCGCGAGGCCGTCTTGTACCTGACGGGCCTCAACCAGCGCGAGCTGTACGGGCAGAGCTACCGGGTCAAGGAGGACATCACCGTCGCCGACCTGGGCATGCGCACCCGGCACGTGATCGGCCGGGAGGTCGACGTCGTGCGCAGCCAGCTCGCCCGCAACCGCGTCACCGTGCTCACCGGCGCGGGGCGCTTCCTGGACCCGCACACCGTCGGCGTCAGTGACGGCGGCGGGCACGAGCGCAAGGTCACCGCCGAGAAGATCGTCATCGCCACCGGCACCCGGCCCGCCCGGCCCGAGACCGTGGAGTTCGACGACCGCACCGTGATCGACTCCGACGGCATCATCCGGATGGACGAGGTCCCCGCCACCATGGTGGTGGTCGGCGCCGGGGTGATCGGCATCGAGTACGCCTCGATGTTCGCCGCGCTGGGCACCAAGGTCACCGTGGTCGAGCGGCGCGAGCGGATGCTGGAGTTCTGCGACCTGGAGATCGTGGAGGCCCTCAAGTACCACCTGCGGGACCTGGCGGTGACGTTCCGGTTCGGCGAGACCGTCCAGGCGGTGGAGAAGCGCCAGCGTGGGGCGATCACCGTGCTGGAGAGCGGCAAGCGGATCCCCGCCGACACGGTGATGTACTCGGCCGGGCGGCACGGCATGACCGACGCGCTGGACCTGGCGGCCGCCGGGCTGACCGCCGACGGCCGGGGGCGGATCGCGGTGGACGGGCGCTACCGCACCGCCGTGCCGCACATCTACGCGGTCGGCGACGTGATCGGGTTCCCGTCCCTGGCGGCGACCTCGATGGAGCAGGGCAGGCTCGCCGCGCACGACGCCTGCGGGGAGCCGGTGCACGAGATCCACCAGCTCCAGCCGATCGGGATCTACACCATCCCGGAGATCAGCTTCGTCGGCCGCACCGAGGACGAGCTGACCGCGGGCAAGGTGCCGTTCGAGGTGGGGGTGTCGCGCTACCGGGAGCTGGCCCGGGGGCAGATCATCGGCGACTCGTACGGGATGCTCAAGCTGCTGGTGTCGCCGGAGGACCGGTCGCTGCTCGGGGTGCACGTGTTCGGGACCGGGGCCACCGAGCTGGTGCACATCGGGCAGACCGTGATGGGCTGCGGGGGGACGGTGGACTACCTGGTCGACGCGGTGTTCAACTACCCGACGCTGGCGGAGTCGTACAAGGTGGCCGCGCTCGACGCGATGAACAAGATGCGGCAGATCGCGCTGCTCGGCGAGTGAGAGCGGCCGTCAGGACGGCCAGAGCAGATTCTCCAGCTCGGCCTCCATGTCGATGAACTCCGGCTCCCGGCCCGCCGGGACGGCCCGGTAGGTGCGGTGCAGGAACTCCGCCAGCGGCGGCAGTGGAACCTCGAACAGCGCGTCCCCGAACGGCGAGGACAACGCGATGTGCACGATCCGGTCGTCATCCGGTTCGGCGGGCCAGACCTGGACGTCGCCGTCCCCGACCTTGCGCACGATGCCGACCGTCAGGAGCTCGCGGGCGAAGATCCACTCCACCGGCTCGTCGTTGCCGACGTAGAAGGACATGCGGATGGCGTACGGGTCGTCGGCGGCGTACTCCACCTCGGCGAGCAGGGGGACGGTCGTGCGGTCGGGGACGACGAGCCGGAGGCCAAGCTCGGCTGAGACGGTGGTACTGCTGTCCATGGCCAATCCTTCGAACGTCGGTCCCGCTGACGCGCGGGGCGGGTCCCTGGGAGCGTGCTCCCTTTCCCCCGACATCCCCGCGATCTATGACGCGTAACTGCGGGAACTTGTGGGAACATTCCGCCGCCGCACGGTGGTGTGATCTATCTCACCCTCCTGAATTCATGCTCTGACCTGGGCAAAGACGGATCAAGCGGGCCGTTGCGGGGTGGTGCGGAGCCCCGGCGCGGCGCCTGGGGCCCACTGTGTCCGACGAACGGGACCCCGCCCGAGGTTGCCGTGGGGACCGGTCGGTGTCCCAATGTGGTCATCGCCTCGTCCGGCGGGGGTGTCGCGGGATGGTCCTCACGGCGGAGGCGCTCCCCCGGCCCGGTGAGTAGGCTGATCGGGTCCGATGAGGGGCGGAACGGGCTCCGGCGGGGCACGCCGGGGGAGATCGCAGGGGTTCGAGGGTGACGATGCACCAGGACAGGAAGCGGTCGGCTTCGGCCGAGCGGGTGAGGGACGCCGCCGAGGCGGTCGGGGACGCGGTCGAGGACCTGGGGGAGGCCGCCGAGGACACCGCCGAGGCGGTGGTCGGCCGCTACCAGCGCTTCCGCGAGTTCATCCGGCGCAACCGCCTGCTCAACACCACCTGGCGGATCGGCGTCTTCACCGTGGGCGTCACCGTGCTGGTCGGCGGGCTGGTCATGATGATCGCCCCGGGGCCCGGGATCCTCGGCATCATCGTCGGCCTGGCGATCCTGGCCACCGAGTTCGCCTGGGCGCAGCGGGCCCTGCACCGGGCGCGGGCCGCCGCCGAGAAGGCCAAGGAGAAGGCCCTCGACCCCCGCACCAAGCGCCGCAACACCATCCTGGCGGTGGTCGGCGGCGTCCTGGTGGGGGCCGCCGTGATCGCCTACCTGGTGGTCTACAAGTTCACGCTGCCGTGGAACATCGCCGACTACACGCCCTGGGACGAGACCTGACCGGTCCCCGCACGGGGGTCACGCGGGCAGCAGCCGCCGCCCGCTGACGGCCGTGGCGTTCATCTTGATGTACGCCTCGCGCTCCCCGGCGGGCCACGGGGTGACGTCCGCCGACCGCGCGCACTCCTCCTCCGACATCCGGTGGGCGCCGCCGCGGAGCAGCACGCTCCAGCCGGCCCGTTCGGTCTCGTCGATCGCGTCCACCTCGAAGGCGATCCGCACCTGCGCCGACTCCAGCACCGTGGACAGGCTCTGGGTCAGCCGTCCGGTGATGGCGGTCCGGAACACCACCGACTCCCCGTCCAGGGTGTAGTTCACCGGCATGATCGCCGGTCCCTCCCCGTCGTCGAAGGCCACCCGGCCCACGCCGCCCGGCGCGATCAGCCGCAGGCACTCCTCCCGGTCCAGTTCCTCCAGCTTCCGGGCCGGGGAGTCCCCGGCTCCGCCTGCCTGGTTCATGGTCCCCCCCGAACGCGCGAACGGCTCCCTCGCCCGTCCGCTACCCCGCCGAGGCCGGGGCGGAACGCCCGCCCCGGGGCCGCGCGACTGATATCTGTGCGATATCAGTGTCCGCTTCTTCGGCTATCGGGCTCCGGTTCCCCGCCCGGCGGCGGGCATCGTGGAGCGCGATGTCCGTTCGGAGGAGGGGTGACGCGGTGAACGTGAAGCGGAGGCCGGTGCTGGTGGGGGCCACTGCGGCGGTGATGGCGGCGATCCTGCCGAGGAGCCCGGCCTCGGCGGACGGGCTGCGCCGCACGGACTGGACGGTGCCGAGCGAACGCGGCCGTCCCGGCCGGGACGGCGTCCGCATCGCCGTCCGGGAGGTGCGCGCGCAGGGGCGTGACGGCCTGCCGGTCATCCTCGTCCACGGTGCGCGCGTGCCCGGGGTGGGCTCGTTCGACCTGCCGGTCCCGGGTGGGTCGCTGGCCGCCGACCTGGCGCGCGCGGGCCACCCGGTGTTCGTGATGGACGCCCGCGCCTACGGGGGTTCGACGCGCCCCCGGGAGATGGCCGAGCCGCCCCTGGACAACCCTCCGCTGGCGACCGGCGAGGAGATCGTCCGTGACATCGCGGCGGTCGTGGACCGGGTACGGCTGCGCACCCGCAGCCGCCGGGTGGCCCTGGTGGGATGGGCCACCGGCGGGCACTGGTCGGGCTGGTACGCCGCCCGGCAGCCGCACAAGGTCAGCCACCTGGTCGTCTACAACAGCCTGTACGGAGCCGTGGACGGTCATCCCACCCTCGGCCGTGGCGGCCCCTACGAGGACCCCGACAACCCGGGGCACTTCGACGCCGACGGAGTCGGGGCGTACCGGTACTCCACGGGCGCCTCGCTGCTGACGCAGTGGGACGCCAGCATCCCCGTGGAGGACAAGGCCCGCTGGCGCGACCCCCGAGTCGCCGAGGCGTACGTCGCGGCGGCCCTGGCCAGCGACCCGACGTCCGGGCTGCGCACGCCGCCGAGCTTCCGCGCCCCCACCGGCGCGCTGGCCGACAGCTTCGCCCTCGCCACCGGCCGCAGACTCTGGCACGCCCGGACCATCACCGCCAGGACGCTGGTCCTGCGCAGCGAGGACGACTTCTGGTCGCGCGCCGAGGACGTGCCGACGCTCGCCGCCGACCTGATCCGCGCCGAACGGGTCCGCACCGTCCATCTCGAACGGGCCACCCACCACGTCCACCTGGACCGGGCGGGCAGCGGACGGGACCGGTTCCTGGCCGAACTGCTCAGCTGGCTGGGGGACTGACCTCCGCCGCGCACGTCTCGCGGAAGTTGCGGACCAGCACCGAGGGGTCGTCGCGCCGCCAGGCCAGGTCGAGGCTCATCGTCGGCCCGCCGGGCTCCGCCGGGCGGAACACCGCGCCGGCGGGCGCGGCACGGGCGGCGGACTCCGGCACGATCGACACCCCCAGCCCGGCGGCGACCAGCCCGACGACGGTCTGCATCTGCACCGCCTCCTGCGCCACCGCCGGCTCGAACCCGGCGGCGCGCGTCAGGGCGGTGATCCGGTCGTGGAACCCCGGGCCCAGGCCGCGCGGCGGCAGC
>DATADI010000484.1:0-4927 GCA_036258615.1 Thermomonospora sp.
CGGCGCCCCGCGGCAGCCCCAGCAGCGGGACCAGCCGGTCCCTGGCCCCGGCGCGCAACGCGTCGGCGGCCCGCCCCCGTGCCCGATGCGCCCGGTACAGCCGGGAACGTCCCTCCACGGTCTCAGCGGAGCGTACGACCACCGGCAGCGCCTCGGCCACCACCGGGCCCATCCGCCGCATCCGCCACAGCGCCACCAGCACCACCGCCACGAACACCTGCAGGACGAACAGCCATACCCCGGGCGGAACGAGGTCCTCCCAGGACTGGGCGCTGGTGCTGCCGGGCTCGGGGAGGTCCGGGATGAGCCAGACGACGCCGGGACCCGAGTCCATCAGGTTCATCGCGAGCGCGGCGTTGCCCTCGTCATCCAGCCGCTCGTTCGTCAGCGGCGTGCCCGTACCCAGCACGGTGACCGTACGGGGCCCCACCGGGACCTGCACCAGCCGAGGCATCCCGTCGCTCAGGTAGCAGCGGGTCGCCTCGCCCGGCGCCAGGTAGACCTCCGACAGCCCGAAGTACACGCTGCCCGCCCGGACGGCGGCGTCCAGCTCGCACCCCGGGGAGGCGACCCGCTCGAACGTGCCGGTGGCGGGCTGGACCTGCGGCGCCAGCGCCTCCAGCGTCGGCCGGGACGGCTCGACCAGCAGCAGGTTCGCGGGCGTACGGCGCAGGCCGTCCAGCTCCTCCACGGTCAGCCGCTCCGACCGGACGATGACCAGCAGCGTCCCGGCGGCGGCGCGCTCCACGGCGGCCTCGGCGGTGCGCACCGTCCGCACCGGCGTGCCGCGCTGCTGGAGGATCTGCGCCAGCGCCCGCGAGCCGCCCTGGCTCGGGGACTCCGGATCGAGGTACTGCCGCTCCACCGACGGCTGCATCGCGGCGATCGCCACGGCCAGCGCCACCAGCGCCAGCAGCGCGAACACGACCCCCCGGGACGCGCGCCAGCGCCGCCCGGCCACCTGCCCGGCGGTCGGGACGCCCGCGGTGCTCACCTCGGCGCTCACGCGGGGGCTCCGGTGTGCTCGTCGGCCGCCAGGGGCCGCGGCCTGGCCGAACGCAGCGCGTCGTCCAGCGCGACCAGCACCGCGTAACCCTCGGCGGTGCCCGGCCGGTCGCCGTACCAGACGTCGTCGAAGATCCGCACCCCGCCGCGCAGCGCCTCGGCGTGGTCGGGCAGCGCGGCGCCCGCCTCGGCCGCCAGCTCGTCGGCGGTCCGCCCCGGCCGGGAGTCCAGGATCACCCGTTCCTCCAGGTCACGGGCGACCGCGCGCAGCCGCTCGCGGATCGCCTCGGCCCACCTGCCGGCCGCCGCGTGCTCCTCTGCCGCCGCCCGGTGGTCCCGGGCCGTGGACGGCCGGTCCTCCAGCAGCGCCGGCCGCCGCGACCGGACGTTGAACCGCCCCCGCATCAGCCAGGCCACCAGCCCCACGAGCGCGAGCACCAGCAGCACGATGATGACCAGCGACAGCCAGCCGCCGTCGTTGCCCGGCGCGGACGGGTCGGCGGCCTCCCGGAACAGCTCGTCCATCCACTCGTTGAACCGCTGCCAGGCCCGCTCCAGCCAGGACGGCTCGTCCCGGTGGTAGACCGACTTCTCCAGCTCCCGCCGGGCCGCCTCCCGCGCCTCGTCCCGGCCGATCGGCTCAGTCCACATCACTGCCTCGATCCGCCTCGTCCCCACGCCCGGCCGACCCGTTCGGCTCCGTTCCCCCGGCCGCCACGTCGTACGGCCCACTCGGCCCCTGCCCGGGTGCCGTGTGGCCGTGGGGTGGGTACGGCGCGTTGCCCGCACCGCGGCCGTGCGTCGGGTACGGCGTGGGCGGCTGCGGGGCCCCGTGGGGTGGGTTCGGGGTGCCTGGCCCGTGCGGGGGTGCCGTGTGGCCGTGGGGTGGGTAGGGCGCGTTGCCCGCACCTGGGCCGTGCGTCGGGAAGGGCGCGTTCGGGGCACCGGGCCACTGCGCGGCACCGTGGGGCGCGTTCGGTGGACTCGGCCACTGCGTGGGCGGTGGGTGGCCGTGGGGGGCGTTCGGCCCTGGGGGGAACGGGGGGCCGGGTGGGCCGTAGGAGGGTGGCGGGCCCTGGAGCCACGGTGCTGGGTGGGCGCCCGGCGGGGGTGGCGGGGGATTCAGCGGGTGTCCGGCGACCGGGGGGAACTCCACGGGACGCCAGATGGCCAGGGGGTCGGCGGGTGCGTCCTCCTCGGCGGCGGTACGGCCACGGGTCATGACGTCCAGGTCGAAGCCCTCGCGGCGCATCCTGCGGTCGATGTAGAGCAGGGCGATCACCCCCGCGTCGAACGGCGTGATCAGCGACCAGCTCACGATCCGGCCGAGGGTGTCCACCGCCAGCGCGCCCAGCAGCGCGCCCTCGCCGGTGCCGTCCCCGAACAGGACGAGCTGGAGCACCAGGAACGGGATCCGCAGCGCCAGGAACCCCATGAAGATCGTGATCAGCAGGGCCAGCAGCAGCGTCCCGCAGGTCCGCCACCAGCGCTGCCGCGAGAGCTGGTAGGCGCGGCGCAGCGCCCCGCCCACCGTCCGGCGTTCGAGCACCACGGCGGGCACCGCCAGCACCCACAGCACGTACAGCCAGACCATCAGGCCCAGCCCCAGCGGGAAGCCGACCACCCCGGCCAGCACCCCGGCCGCGGGCGGCCCGTCGACGGCGACCACCAGGGCGAACGGCAGCAACGGGAGCACCGCGCCCAGCAGCGACACCCCGAGCACCACGGCCGCCGTCCCCAGCAGCCGCGCGAACACCGGACGGGTGTCGCTCCACACCTGGCGCAGCGACGCGGGCCGGTCGAACAACGTCCGGCTCAGGGCGGGGCTCAGCAGCCCCGCCAGCACGAGCGTCCCGTACGCGGACACCAGCAGGCCCAGCAGCGCCAGCGCGAACTGGTCGCCGACCGAGCGCATCACCGGTTCCGGGGTCAGGTCGTCCCCGGCCTGGTCGCCGAGCAGCAGGTAGCCGCCCAGGCTGTTGAGCACCTGGATCACACCGGTGATCAGCACCGACAGGCCGAGCACGGCCCGCGGGCTGCGGCGGATGCAGGCGATCGACCCGTCGAGGATCTCCGCGATCCCCAGCGGCCGGAACGGGATGTCCCCGCCGAGCAGCTCGGCCCGGTCGGCCGCCGGAGGGAGCGCCGCGTCCGCGCCGCCGGCCCCGGCGGCGTCCTCGTGCGCGGCGTCCCTCCCGGCGCCGGTGGGCTCCCGGTCGTCCGGTCGCCCGGACGGCACGGCCGAGCCGGGTGCCGTCCATGTCCGCGGACCCGACATCTCCCAGCTCCCCGCCCCGGGGATCCGCGCGGCGGACCCCCGTCGATGACCTCGTGGAGGTCATCCTGTCACGATCAGGCGGCCGGATATGCCCGCTCGGTCACCGTCTCGTCCGCGTTCAGGTCATATCCACGAAATCCCCATCTCAGCCTCCCCCCCTCGAGATGAATCCCGCGCCGACCGCCGAATCGACCGCGTCGCCGACTCGGGGCCGGAACCCCGGGACGAATTCGGCGAACCTCGCATCATGCGCTCGAACTGCCACGCAGGGTACTCGCGTCGCCGTCGCACCGCCCGCCGTTCGGCCGTATGGCACCGACGTGACGCGAGGCGCCCGCGTGCGGCGTGGACGGCCACTCCCGGCCAGTACGGCCTCGTGGGCCCCGCGGTCGCGGCCGTCGCCGCGCCCGTCGCCGGACCGGTGCCGGGGCCGTCGCCCCGCCGGTCGAGTGATCACCCGGTATGTCCGACCTCACGCCGCCTACCAGCATGCCATCCCGGACATGATCACGCAGCGTGTGCGCCGGATGTCGGGGGAGGTGTCCCGGTACGTCCCGCCTCGGCGTCCCGGTCCGCGGAACGGTTCCCGGCGGTGCCGGGCGTATCGCCGAAGGGGACATCCACGAGGTGAACGGAGGTAGCCTAACTCCCCAAGAGACGCCGAACGCGGTCAATGGCGGGCACGCGAGCCCGCCGGAGTGGCAGCGGGCGCCGGTTTTCCACAGGCTGCGCTCGTCGGCGGATCACCTCCTGACTACATGTAACGATGAGGGCCATGAGAGGACGCGTACTGGTCGTCGACGACGACCTCGCTCTCGCCGAGATGCTCGGCATCGTGCTGCGGGGCGAGGGCTTCGAGCCGTCGTTCGTCCACGACGGGGACAAGGCGCTCGAGGCGTTCCGGGAGACCCGGCCCGATCTCGTGCTGCTCGACCTGATGCTGCCCGGCGCCGACGGCATCGACGTGTGCCGCCAGATCCGGGCCGAGTCCGGCATCCCGATCGTCATGCTCACCGCCAAGAGCGACACGGTGGACGTGGTGCTCGGGCTGGAGTCGGGCGCCGACGACTACATCGTCAAGCCGTTCAAGCCCAAGGAGCTGGTGGCGCGGGTGCGGGCCAGGCTCCGCCGCACCGACGAGCCGGCCCCCGAGACGCTGCAGATCGGCGACATCACCATCGACGTGGCCGGGCACTCGGTCAAGCGCGGCGACAAGCACATCCCGCTGACCCCCCTGGAGTTCGACCTGCTGGTGGCCCTGGCCCGCAAGCCGCGCCAGGTGTTCACCCGCGAGGTCCTGCTGGAGCAGGTCTGGGGTTACCGGCACGCCGCCGACACCCGGCTGGTGAACGTCCACGTGCAGCGGCTCCGGGCGAAGATCGAGAAGGACCCCGAGCACCCGGAGATCGTGGTCACCGTCCGGGGCGTCGGATACAAGGCCGGGCCCGCCTAGGCGGCCCGCCCCCCGTCCGGAGACCCCCGTGACAGCGAAGACCGGCCGCGACGGCGCCGGCGACACGGCTTTGACGGCAGGGCTTTGATGAAGCGCGAGGCGGGATGAACACGGCGCGATGAACAGGGTCAAGCGGGTCGCCCGCCGCGCCCTCGGCACCGGACGCCGGGTGCTGCGCGGCGCGGTCCGAC
>DATADI010000485.1:0-10787 GCA_036258615.1 Thermomonospora sp.
GGCACTCGCTGGGCGGCCAGGCTATCCAGGCCGCCGCCGCGACCTACCCGACGTACTACAGGTCGATGGCGCTGGTCGGCTCCTGGACCACCGCGCCCGCCGCCGTCTCCCCGGCGCTGAAGAACGTCGCCGTCATCACCGGCAGGTGGGAGGAGTTCTCCCCGCTGATGTGGGAGGTCGCCGACTCCACCGACATCAACGGCTCGCCCCGGATGAAGAAGCTGTTCGGCACCACCGGCGAGGTCCAGCCCGGCAAGCTGCACGGGTCGATCGCCGACGGCACCGCCCGCATCCTGTACCGGCCCACCACCAACCACCCCGGCAACACCGCCGACCCCGCGTCGGTCGGCCACGCGGTGGAGTGGATGGACCGCACCCTCGACGGCGGCCACAAGGCCACCGGGCAGGTCTGGTGGGCCAAGGAGCTGGGCACGCTGCTCGCCTTCATCGGCGGGGTGCTGTTCCTGTTCCCCTTCGGGGCGCTGCTGCTGCGCCGCCGCGTGTTCGCCCCGGTCGTCCGGGACGTCCCCGAGGCCAAGGGCGCCCGCAGCGGTGCGCCCTGGTACGTCACCGCGCTGGTCAGCGCGGCGATCCCGGCCGTGACGTTCTTCTGGTTCCAGCAGAAGGGCGCCGAGTGGATCAAGCCGAGCGCCCTGTTCCCGCAGGAGCTGACCAACGGGGTCATGGTGTGGGCGCTGCTCAACGGGCTGATCTCGCTGGTCCTGCTGGCGGCCTGGCATCTGCTCGGCAACCGCAGGGCCGGGGTGCGGCTGCGTGACTACGGGCTGGCCTGGGAGGACGGGTTCCACCTGAGCCGGGTCGGGCGGGCCGCGCTGCTGGCGGTCGCCGTCACCGGCGGGCTGTACGGGCTGCTGGCGGCCTCCGACTGGCTGTTCCACACCGACTTCCGGTTCTACGTCCTGCAGCTCCACCTCATGGACGGCGCGCACCTGCGGATCTTCCTGAGCTACCTGCTGCCGTTCACCGCGTTCTTCCTGGTGCTGTCGGCGGGCCTGCACAGCCAGCTGCGGGCCGCCGGGAGCCGCCGCCGGACGCGCGGTGAGATGGTCGCCGCGGCCGTGGTGCTGCCGGTGGGCATCGCCGTCCTGATCCTGGTGGACTACCTGCCGCTGCTGCTCACCGGCACCAAGCTGGCCGTCCCGACGCAGCCGCTGCTGATCATCATCGGGTACCAGTTCGTTCCGCTGCTGGCCGTGGCGGGGCTGGTGTCGACGTACTTCTTCCACCGGACCGGCACCGTCTACACCGGCGCGTTCGTCAGTGCCATCGTGATCACGTGGAGCATGACGGCGGGTACCGCCACCCACGTCCCGATCGGGCAGTGGGACGGCGTCGCCCAGCTCGCGAGGGTCCTGGTGCCGCTGGTGGCGGGTGTCGCGCTCATCGCCGTGCCGCTGCTGCGCCGCCGCTCCACCGCCCGGCACGCCGCCTCCGGGACGCCCGGAACGCCCGGGACGTTGTCCGAGGCGGGTACGACCGTCTGACAGACCCACCGAGGCCCCCGGTGCGCGGACCGGGGGCCTCGCCCTGCCGCACATCGCGAGAACGGAGCGAGGCACCCATGACGGACACCAAGCGCATCCTCTGCTTCGGGGACTCCCTCACCTGGGGCTGGATCCCCGTCCCCGAGGCGGTCCCCACCGGCCGCTACCCGTTCGCCCAGCGGTGGACCGGGGTGATGGCCGCCGCCCTCGGGGACGGGTACGAGATCGTCGAGGAGGGCCTGAGCGGCCGGACCACCACCGCCGACGACCCCACCGACCCCCGTTTCAACGGCTCCCGCTACCTGCCGTCCGCCCTGGCCAGCCATCTGCCGCTGGACCTGGTGGTCATCATGCTCGGCACGAACGACACCAAGGCGTACTTCGGCCGGACGCCCTTCGACATCGCCACCGGGATGGCCCTGCTGGTCAACCAGGTGGCGGGCTCGGCGGGCGGCGTCGGCACCGCCTACCCGGCGCCCAGGACGCTGATCGTCGCGCCGCCGCCGCTCGGCGACATCCCCGACCCGTGGTTCGCCGAGGTGTTCCGGGGCGGGCGGGCCAAGACGGTGGAACTCCCGCGCCACTACAAGGCGCTGGCGGACTTCACCGGATCGGCGTTCCTGGACGCCGGGACCGTGATCGGCACCGACGGCGTCGACGGCATCCACTTCACCGAGGACAACAACCGGGATCTCGGCACGGCGATGGCCGACGCCGTCGTCGCGCTGTTCTAGTCGTTCGGGATCGCCAGCTCCGGCCACCCGATCGACGCCCAGAACCCGCAGTGGCTCCGCGCGGCCGTGTCGGTCGCGCGGATGCCGCCCCTGCCGGGCGCGAGGCTCAGCACGTCCTTCGAGGTGCGGAACCGCGGCCAGTGCGGGGCGTGCCGGGCGATCGGCCTGCCGTGGTGGGCGAACGAGGTCCAGTAGGCGACCATCCGGTCGGAGAGCCTGCGCTGCGCCGCGTTCAGGTCACCGAGCAGGCCGTGGAACAGGTAGGTCAGCTCCGTCCCGTGCTCGGCGCCCTTGGGGAAGCCCGGCACCTTGAGCAGCGGCGGTGCGGTGCGGTCGGCGAACTGGTACCCGTAGGTCGGCACCCCGGCGCGGGCGAACATCCCCAGTGTCCTGGAGTGCGAGCAGGTGGACAGGGGGCCGGGGGCGTCGGTCATCAGCGTGGCCAGCGCGATCCTCGGCTCGGAGTACCGGGAGGCCGGGTAGCGGGCCAGCACCTTCCCGGCCTTGGCCCCGTACAGTTCGCGGACGATGCCCTCGTACTGCGCCACGGTGATCGGGCGCGGGTAGAGGAAGCCGACGAACAGGCGCATCTCGTCCATCGTGTTGCCGTGCATCACCGGGACCCGGTTGAACCGGCCGCGCCGGATGGCCTCACGCGGCTGCAACGGCAGCACGTGGTCGCCGCCCGCGACGGGGTACGCGCCCATGTTCGCGGCCTGGAACGCCTCCATGAGCCGCCTGGCCGGAAGCGCCCGCAGGCAGCGGACGCTCGCGGCCGGTGAGGCCGTCTCACAGCCCACCGCCTTGGCCAGCGTGACCGCGTCGGCCTCCGCCTTGGCCTCGGTGCGGGTGGGGGTGTCGCAGGCGTAGCTCTGCGGGATCGCCCGGTGGAAGAGCCCCGCGGAGACCGGCGAGGCGAGGTTGGCGCAGGTGTTCGCCGACCCGGCCGACTCGCCGAACACCGTCACGTTGCCCGGGTTCCCGCCGAACGCGGTGATGTTGCGGCGCACCCACCGCAGCGCCGCCTGCTGGTCGAGCAGCCCGTAGTTGCCCGCCTGGAGACGCCGGTCGGGACCGGTCTCCAGCCCCGGATGAGCCAGCCCGCCGAGCACCCCGAGCCGGTAGTTGATGGTGACCACGACGACGCCGCCCTGCCTGGCGAGCTTGGCGGCGTTGTAGATGCTGCCGTTGCCCATGACGTTGTCGCCGCCGTGGATCCAGACCATGACGGGCAGGCGGCGGCCCTTCGCGTGCTCCGGCACGGTGACGTTCAGGTAGAGGCAGTCCTCCCCATAGGTGCCGGTGGAGCCCCCGAAGGGGGACGCGAGCTGCGCGCACTGGCTGCGCGGAGAGGTCGCGTCGTACACGCCCTTCCACGGCCGCGCGGGCTGCGGCGGCCTCCAGCGCAACGCGCCCACCGGCGGCGCGGCGAACGGGATGCCCTGGAACAGCCGGTGCCCCTGCCGCGCCTCTCCTCGGACGACGCCCTTGTCGGTACGGACGAGCGGTGATGGATCGGCGGCGGCAGGGTCCCCGAAGGCGGGAAGCCCGGCGGCCACGATGACGGCGGCGGCTATCGGTGCGATGCGGACGATTCCCATGGCCGGAGCACTTCCCGGCACTGAATCACGCCACGCCGGGA
This sequence comes from Thermomonospora sp., assembly GCA_036258615.1. Taxonomy (GTDB): domain Bacteria; phylum Actinomycetota; class Actinomycetes; order Streptosporangiales; family Streptosporangiaceae; genus Thermomonospora. The sequence continues at coordinate 3,882 of DATADI010000485.1, forward strand.
CACGACGCCGGAAAATGACCGGTTGAGGACGTTCAGCGGAAGGCGGCCTCGCCGGTGAGGGCACGCCCGATGACCAGGGTGTGGACCTCGCTGGTGCCCTCGTAGGTCAGCACGGACTCCAGGTTGTTGGCGTGCCGGAGCACCGGGTACTCCAGGGTGATCCCGTTCGCGCCGAGGATGGTGCGGCAGGTGCGGGCGATCTCCAGCGCCTCGCGCACGTTGCCGAGCTTGCCGACACTGATCCGCTCGGGCGTCAGGTCGCCGGAGTCCTTGAGGCGGCCCAGGTGCAGCGCCAGCAGCATGCCCTTGCCCAGCCCCACCGCCATGTCCGCCAGCTTCTGCTGCGTGAGCTGGTACGACGCCAGCGACCGGGCGAACACCTCGCGCTCACGGGCGTAGGCGACGGCCGTCTCCAGGCAGTCGCGGGCCGCGCCGACCGCGCCGAACACGATGCCGAACCGGGCCTCGTTCAGGCAGCCCAGCGGCCCGGACAGGCCACGCGCCCCCGGCAGCAGGGCGTCGGCCGGGAGGCGGACGTCCTCCAGGACGAGTTCGCTGGTCACGCTGGCGCGCAGGGAGAGCTTGCGCGTGATCTCGGGGGCGCTGAACCCGGGGGTCCCGGCGGGCACCAGGAAGCCCCGGACGCCCTCGTCGGTGCGGGCCCACACGACGGCGACGTCGGCGACCGACCCGTTGGTGATCCACATCTTGGTGCCGTTGAGGACCCAGTCGGTGCCCTCGCGCTTGGCGGTGGTGCGCATGGAGCCCGGGTCGGATCCGGCGTCCGGCTCGGTCAGCCCGAAGCACCCGAGTTGCTCGCCCTTGGCCATGCCGGGGAGCCACTCGCGCTTCTGCTCCTCCGAGCCGTACTTCCAGATCGCGTACATGGCGAGGGAGCCCTGCACCGACACCAGGCTCCGCAGGCCGGAGTCGACCGCCTCCAGCTCGTGGCAGGCCAGGCCGTAGGAGACCGCGTTGGTCCCGGCGCAGCCGTAGCCGGTCAGGTGCATGCCGAGCACGCCCAGCTCGCCCAGCCGCCGGGCGAGGTCGCGGACGGGGAGGGCTCCGCGCTCGAACCACTCGGCGACGTGCGGGCGCAGCTCCCGCTCGCCGAACGTCCGGACGGTGCGGCGGATCTCGCGTTCCTCGTCGGTCAGCAGCCCGTCGATCGCGAACAGCTCGAACGGGTGCACGGGCGATGCCTGCATGACGGCCCTCCCTTGGTCGGATATTGGATCCAATATAGTGACTCCATGACGACGGGAGCGTTGACGGGGCTGGTGATCGCCGACTTCGGCCGGGTGCTCGCCGGGCCGTACGCGACGATGCTGCTGGCCGACCTGGGCGCCGAGGTGATCAAGATCGAGCGGCCGGGGACCGGCGACGACACCCGCGCCTGGGGTCCGCCGTTCGCCGACGGGGAGGCCACCTACTTCCTGGCCGTCAACCGCAACAAGCGGTCCGTCGTCCTCGACCTGCGCGACGACGGCGACCGTGAGGCCGCCCGTTCGCTCGCCGCCCGCGCCGACGTGGTGGTGGAGAACTTCCGGCCCGGCACCATGGAACGCCTCGGGCTCGGGTACGAGGACCTCCGCCCGCTCAACCCCGGGCTGGTCTACTGCTCGGTGACCGGTTTCGGCGCGGCCGAGGGCGCCCACCTGCCCGGCTACGACCTGCTGGTGCAGGCGATGGGCGGGCTGATGAGCGTGACCGGCGAGCCGGACGGGGCGGGCACCAAGACCGGGGTGGCGCTGGTGGACGTCATCACCGGGCTGCACGCGGCGGTCGGCATCCTCGCCGCGCTGCGCCACCGTGACCGCACCGGCGAGGGCCAGCGCGTCGAGGTCTCCCTCCTGACCTCGCTGCTGTCGGCCCTCACCAACCAGGCGTCCGCGTACGTGGCGGCCGGGGTGGTGCCGAAGGCGATGGGCAACCGGCACCCCAGCATCACTCCGTACGAGGTGCTCGCCGCCAAGGACCGGCCACTGGTGCTCGCGGTGGGCAACGACCGGCAGTTCCGCGCGCTGTGCGAACGGCTCGGCCGGCCTTCGCTGGCCGACGACCCCCGGTTCGCCACCAACACCGCCCGGGTCGCCCACCGCGAGGACCTGCTCGCCGCGCTGGCCGGGCCGCTGGCCGCGCGGACCGCCGACGAGTGGTTCGAGGAGCTGACCGCCGCCGGGGTGCCGTGCGGGCCGATCAACGACCTCGCGGCGGCGTTCGACCTCGCCGACCGGCTCGGCCTGGCGGCCCGCGTCGGCATCGACGACCCGCGCCGCGCCGCGCCGGTCGCGCAGGTCGCCAATCCCATCCGGCTCGGCGCGACCCCGGCCGCCTACCGCACCGCCCCGCCGCGCCTGGGCGAGGACACCGCCGCCGTCCTCGCCGCCCTCGGCAGGCCCCCCGGGGTCCGTAGGATCGACGGGACCCCGACGGAGAGGTGACGATGAACGGCGCCGCGCAGCGCGGACGGCGACCGCCGACCGCACAGCAGTTCGTGCTGGGGGAGCTGCGGCGCGCCATCACCAGCGGGGAGCTGAAGCCGGGCGCGCCGATCCGCCAGGACGCGCTCGCCGAGCGGCTCGACGTCAGCCGGGTGCCGCTGCGGGAGGCCCTGAAGATCCTCGAAGGCGAGGGGCTGGTGGTCCACGAGGCCCACCGGGGCTACTTCGTGGCGGTGCTGTCGATGACCGACCTCCGCGAGATCTACCGCATCCGGGAGATCCTGGAGGCCGAGGCCGTCCGTACCGCCGCCGCCCGGCTGACCCCCGAGACCCTCGCCGCGATCGAGGAGGCGCAGCGCGACGTGGAGCGGGCCGGGGAGGCGGGCGACGTCACCGCCATGGCCGCCGCCAACCGCCGGTTCCACTTCACGCTGATCGAGGCGTCCGGGATGCCCCGCCTGGTGCGGCTGATCACCACCCTGTGGGACGCGACCGACGCCTACCGGTCCCTGTACTACGGCGACACCCTCAACCGGGAGCGCGCCGTCCACGAGCACCGCGCGGTGATCTCCGCGCTCCGCGAGGGCGATGTGAACTCGGCGATCCGGTGGCTCGACCGGCACCGGGCGCACGCGGTCGCCGCCCTCGACGGCGTCCTCGGCTGAGTCACGCGGGGGCGAGCCGTTCCTCCTCGCCGGCCGACCGCTCGGACCGCGACAGCGCCGCGTGCCGGGTCTCCGGCATCGTCAGGTAGACCAGCAGGGACACGGCCGCGCAGCCCGACACGTACCAGAAGAAACCGGACTCGATCCCGGCCTTCTTGAACCACAGGGCGGCGTACTCGGCCGTGCCGCCGAACAACGCCTGCGCCACCGAGTGCGCCAGCGCGATGCCGAGCGCCCGCACGTGCGTCGGGAACAGCTCCGCCTTCACCGCCGCGTTGACCGAGGTGTAGCCGGTGATGATGACGAGCGCGGTCAGCGTCAGCAGGAACGCCGACCCGAACGTCCGTACGTCGCCGAGCGCGGTCAGCAACGGCACGCTGCCGAGCATCGACCCGGCGCCGAACGCGATGAGCAGCGGACGACGGCCGATCCGGTCCGACAGCAGGCCCCCGAGCGGCTGGAGCAGCGTGAACACCGCCAGCGCGCAGAAGCTCACCAGCGTCGCGTCCTCCTTGGACATCCCGGCGGTGTTCGACAGGTACTTCGTCAGGTAGGTGGTGTAGGTGTAGTAGGCGACCGATCCGCCCATCGTGAGGGCGACGACCAGCAGGAACTCACGCCGGTACGGGACCAGGGCGCGCAGCGTGCCCCGCTCGTGCCGGGTGGTCTCCTCCTCGTACGCGTCGGTCTCCACCAGGTTGCGGCGCAGGTAGAACACGACGGCCGCACCGGCCGCGCCGACGAGGAACGGGATCCGCCAGCCCCACGCGTGCAGGGCCTCGTCGGACATGCTCCGCTGGAGCACCATCTGGAGCCCCAGCCCGCACATCTGGCCGAGCGTCGTGGACACGTACTGGAAGCTGGAGGCGAACCCGCGCCTGCCGGGGGCGGACGCCTCGGTGAGGTAGGTGGCGCTGGCCGCGTACTCGCCGCCGACCGACAGGCCCTGCAGCATCCGGGCCAGCAGCAGCACGCCCGCGCCGAGGTATCCGGCCTGCTCGTAGGTGGGGGCGACGGCGATGAGCAGCGCGCTGCCCGACATGAGCGTGACGGTGGCGGTGAGCGCCGTCCTGCGTCCCCGGCGGTCGCCGACCCTGCCGAGCAGCCAGCCGCCCAGCGGGCGCACGAGGAACCCGACGGCGAAGATGCCCATCGCGTTCAGCAGCTGCGCGGTGGGGTTGCCCTTCGGGAAGAACGCGGACGCGAAGTAGATGGCGAAGCTGGAGTAGACGAACCAGTCGTACCACTCGACGAGATTGCCGATCGAGCCGCCGACCACGGCCCGCCAGGGGTTGCGGGCGGCCTTGGCGGGCGTGCCGGCGGTGGGGCCCACGCGCATGCCTCCTCACGTCGCACCATGCACCGCGGATGGCGGCGGGCCCGTAGCATGTCGCTCACAGTAATCATAAGGGTGAGGAGCGTCATGGACGGGGAGGAACGCGCCCAGCGCGCCGTCCGGGCCCGGGTGGCGGCCCGGGAACTGACCGCCCGGGGTGTCGCGGCGGCGGCGCTGACCTGGGTGGACACCGGAGGCGTCACCCGCGTCAAGACGGTGCCCGTGACCCGGCTGGAGCAGGCCGCCGCCTGGGGGGTGGGGGCCTCGCCGGTGTTCGACGCGTTCCTGCCGGACGACACCATCATCGCCGGGCGGCACGCGGGCGGCCCGGTCGGCGACCTCCGGCTGCACCCCGACCTGGACCGGCTCACGGTGCTCGGCGCCCCGGCGGGCTGGGCGTGGGCGCCGGTCGACCGGTACGACCAGGACGGCGCCGAGCATCCCGGCGACGCCCGTGCCCTGCTGCGCCGCGAGACCGCCCGGCTGGCGGGCCTGGGGCTGACCGTGCGGGCCGCCTTCGAGATCGAGTGGGCCGTCTCGGCGGGGCCGGGTGAGGAGTTCGTCCCCGCCGGGCGCGGCCCCGCCTACGGGATGACCCGGGTCACCGAGCTGCCCGAGTACCTGCGCGATGTCCTCGGTGCTCTGTCGGAGGCGGGAGTCGAGGTCGAGCAGCTCCACCCGGAGTACGCGCCCGGTCAGTACGAGGTGTCGGTGGCGTGTGAGGATCCGGTCGGTGCCGCCGACACGTCGGTGCTGGTCCGCGAGACCATCCGCGCGGTGACGCACGGGTACGGGATGCGGCCGTCCTTTTCTCCCACGGTGGTTCCCGGCGGTGTCGGCAACGGCTGCCATGTCCACCTGAGCGTGTGGCGGAACGGCGCCAACCAGATGGCGGGCGGCCCCGGCTTCTACGGGATGCGCACCGAGGGCGAGTCGTTCGCCGCCGGGATCCTGGCGCGGCTGCCCGCGCTGCTGGCGGTCGGGTGCCCGTCGGTGGCGAGTTACCTGCGGCTGGCCCCCGGGCAGTGGTCGGGTCCGTTCGCGTGCTGGGGGCTGGAGAACCGGGAGGCGGCGCTGCGGTTCGTCACCGGCCCGGCGGGCTGGCGGAAGGAGGCCGCCAACCTGGAGGTCAAGCCCTTCGACGCCGCCGCGAACCCCTATCTGGCGCTGGCCGGGCTGCTGGCGGCGGGCCGCGCGGGGCTCGCCGACCGCGCCCGGCTGCCCGACCCGGTGAACGTCGATCCCGCGTCCCTGGACGAGGGTGAACGCGCCACCCGGGGAGTGACCCGGCTTCCGGAGTCGCTGCCGGAGGCGGTCGCCGCGTTCGAGGCCGACCCCGTGCTGCGGGAGGCGTTCGGGCAGCACCTGGCCGAGACCATCGTGGACGTGCGGCGCGGGGAGATCGCGTCGTTCGCGGACACCGCCCCGGCGGACATCGTGGCGGCGACCCGCTGGCGATACTGACGGACCGAATTCTGTCGGCCCTCGGGCCTACCCTTTCCGGGCATGTCCGATAACCCCGCCACCTGGCCGCCCGCCGCGATGCTCGCCGACTTCTGGGCGTTCGCCCCGGACGAGGAACGGGCTCGTGCGCTGGCCGACGCGCTCGCCGCACGGGGCCACCGGTGGGTCCGGGTACGGCCGGTGCACCACCCGCATCTGGATCCCGAGCACCGGTTGTTCGGCAGACCGGAGTTCTCCCGCCCCGAGCTGGAGGGCTGGTGGCAGGTCGGCGCTCTGGTGGACGAACAGGCACCCGACCCGGCGGCGGAGTTCCACCAGCACCACTGCGAGAGCATCGAGGTGGCGGCGGTCGCCAGGGAACACGGCGGCTACCTGGAGGGCTCCTCCATGGGGCACCGCGAGACCATGCTGCGTTTCGCCGAGCGCACGGGCCTCGTCCACGAGCTGGGCATGGAGGAGGCCCACGCCGCCCGCCGCGCCGTCATCGCCGGGTTCCCCGCGCCCCGAGAGCCCATGTCCCCGTCCGTACCGCTGGACTGCCCCGACGGCGGCGACCTCCCACCACTCCTGGAGACCACACGACAGGTGGCGCGGGACGTCCCCGGCGCCGAGTGGTGGCTGTCGGACGAGGCCGACGGCTTCGAGGACGACGACGCACTGGTCTTCCACCTCGCCGACTCGGCGATGCACCAGGGCACGTGTTATCCCCACACCGCCCGTGAAGTCCGGTTGCTGGCCGGTCTGGCGGCCCGCCGCGACGTGCGCCCGAGGTCCCGGACGTTGCTGATCGACCTGCTGGCCGAGGCGGGGACCATCGGCCGGCGGCTCGTGGCCGCGACCGCCGACCGCCGGAGGGCACTGGGCCTGGGGTTCGAGGAGAGCGACGACGAGCGTGCGGCCCGGCGAGCGGTGGAGGCCGAGGCCCCCGCACTCCTCGCCCGCTGGGACGAGGAGTGTGAAGCCGTCCGGTTCGCCCGCCAGGAGGGCCAGGGCGAAC
>DATADI010000486.1:0-10142 GCA_036258615.1 Thermomonospora sp.
GCTGCCGCCGCAGGAGGCCAACCTGCGCACCATCGCCACCCTCCAGCAGCGCTACGGGGTGCCGGTCGGCTACTCCGGCCACGAACGCGGCCTGCAGATCTCCCTGGCGGCCGTCACCATGGGCGCCGTCATGGTCGAACGGCACATCACCCTGGACCGCACCATGTGGGGCTCCGACCACGCCGCCTCCCTCGAACCCGCCGGGCTCGAACGCCTGGTCCGTGACATCCGCGTCATCGAGCAGGCCCTCGGCGACGGTGAGAAGCGCGTCTTCCCCGGTGAGGTCGAGCCGCGGGCCCGGCTGCGCCGCGTCACCGACTGAGGAGCGCCGTTGACCACCCTCTCGGTCATCGTGCCGATCCACAACGTCGCGCCCTACCTGCGCGACCTGCTGCTCAGCTTCCACCGCAACAGCCGGGACGACTACCAGTTCGTCTTCGTCGACGACGGCTCCCAGGACGACGGCATGGAGGTCCTGGAGGCGTACGGCTCGACGCTGCCGGGCTTCACCGTGGTCCGCCACGACACCGCCCGGGGGCTGAGCGCCGCGCGCAACGCCGGGCTGGCGGTCGCCGAGGGCCGCTACATCACCTACATGGACGGCGACGACTGGCTCGGTCCGGGCCACCTGCCCGCCATGGTCGAGGCGATCGACGCGCTCGGCTGCGACTTCGTCAAGAACGACCACATCCGCGTGACCGGCTTCCGCCGGGTGCTGACCCGCGCGCCCGAGGGCAGGCGCAACACCGTGCTCAAGCCGCGTGACTGCATCCTGCCCGTGCCGGACACCACGATGGTGGACTACCCGAACGCCTGGTCCGGCGTCTACCGGCGCGAACTGGCGGCCGACGGCCTGCTCACCTTCGACGAGGAGCTGCGCACCTGCGAGGACCGGCCGTGGACCTGGCGGCTCATGCGGCACGCGGCGTCGTTCGCCGTCGTGTCGCAGAGCGGTGTGTTCTACCGGCGCGGTGTGGGGACCTCCCTGACGCAGATCGGCGACGAACGGCAGCTCCACTACTTCGACGCCTTCGACAAGGTCCTCGACCAGCTCGCCGACGACCCGCGGGCGCACCTCTTCCGGCTCAAGGCGCTGCGGACGTACTGCGAGCTGATCGCCTTCCACCAGGAGAAGCGGGACCGCCTGATGCCGCACGTCCAGCGCCTCCAGGAGGAGCGGGCGGTGCGGACGCTGCGCGCTTTCCCGCCGGAGGACGTGCGCGCACTGCTGCCGGACCTCAGCTCGGCGCACCTGGAGATGCTGCGGCCACTGCTGCCCCCGGAGGTGACCCGATGACCCAGATCTTCGTCTCCTCCCGGCTGTACGGCGCGATGTGCCTGGCCGCGGGCATCGACGCCGGGCACTTCGGGCCGCCGGGCCGCCGTCGGATCCTGCTGGTCAGCCATGACTCCCCGCTGCCGGAGCTGACCGACCCGCCGCACCGCAGGCCCGGGTACGCGCCCCTGCTGTCCCGGTTCGACGAGGTGATCCTGCTCAACGAGGTGATCGCGCCGCATCATCCGCAGTCGTGGCATCCCGGCCCGAGCGACCAGCCGGTGTTCGAACGGCTGCTGCGCACGGTGTGGGGCCTGGGGGACGGGCCGCTGGAACTGGTCGTGGAGGCGATCCAGTCCAATCCCGCGCGGGCCCTCGCGGCGATCTTCCAGGACGCCGCCATCACCATCTACTCCGACGGGCTGGCCGCGTACGGCGCCACCCGGGCCACCCCGCCGCCCGGCGTCGGCAGCCGGGTGACCCGGCTGCTGCACCTGGACCTGGTGCCGGGCCTGACCCCCCAGCTGCTGGCCGAGTACGGGGCCCGGGCCGAACGGCTGCCCGGCGAGGCGTTCCTGGCGGTGCTGGAGGAGGTCTGCGCCGAGATCGAGCCGCTGTTCACCCGCCACGGCCCCCTCGGCGACGACACCGCGCTCATCGTCGGCCAGTACTTCAGCGAGCTGGAGATCCTCACGGCCGAGGAGGAGGATCGGCTGCACCTGCAGATGCTCCGGGGCGTGGTGGCCCGGGGGCACCGGACGGTGCTGTTCAAGCCGCATCCGCACTCCCCGCCCCGGCTGTTCCGGGCGCTGGAGGCCGAGGCGGGGCGGCTGGGGGCCCGCCTCGTGGTGATCGACGACCCGGTGCCCGCCGAGGCGTGGTTCGCCCGGGCACGCCCGGCGCTGGTGGTCGGCATCTGCTCGACCGCGATGATGACCGCCCAGCGCCTGTTCGGCATCCCCGCGGCCACCATGGGCGTCCGCTACCTGCTCAAGCAGCTGCAGCCGTACGCCAACAGCAACCGGATCCCGGCGACCATCGTGGACGCCATGCTGCCCCGGCTCACCCCCGCGGGCGAGCTGCACGACCCCATGGTGGGTCCGGGGGAGGTGGCGACCCGGCTGGTGCCGCTGGTCGCCGCCGTCGCGTACTGCATGCAGCCGTCGCGCCGCGGGGACCTGCGGCAGGCCGCGATCGAGTACCTGTCCGGGTTCGACTTCGACAGCCTGCCACGCCGGTACTTCCGACCCCAGCTCGCCGTGCTGGGCCTTCCCGGCGCGGGCCCGCTGCCCGGAGACCCAGGAGAAGAGGCACAGACCGTCATGCACCGAATCAAGCGGCTCCTGCCCGCCAGGCAGCGGTGAGCGCTCCGAGCACGGCCATGACGGCGAACCACGAAGCGCCCGAGCCGTCCCTCCCGCCCCGCAGGGGGCCGCGGTCGCTGCTCCGGCACCGGCACGCGGTTCCGGTGATCCCCGTCGTCGTGACCTTCGTCATCACGCTGGCCGGCATCACCGGGCCGTCGTACTGGCTCGACGAAGCGGCCACGGTCAGCATGCTCCGCAGGTCGATGCCCGACTTCATGCGGACCATCGACCACATCGACCTGGTGCACGCCACCTACTACCTGCTGATGAGGCCGTGGGCGAAGGTCTTCGGACACGGCGAACTGGCGCTGCGTCTCCCGTCGGCGGTCGCGATGGCGCTGGCGGCGGGGGTCGTCGCCCTGGTGGGTCGCCGCTGCGCCTCCCCGTCCGTCGGCCTCGCCGCCGGTCTCGCGTTCGGCGCCTCGGTGAGCATCTCGCGGTACGGGCAGGACGCCCGCCCGTTCGCCATGCTCACCCTCGCGGTGGTGCTGGCGAGCTACCTGTTCGTGCGGATGGTCACGGCGCGGCGCGTCTGGGTGTGGACGATCGCGTACGCGCTCAGCCTCATCGCGGTGTGCCTGTTCAACCTGTTCGGGCTCATGGTGGTGCTGGCGCACGGGGTGACGCTGCTGTGGCTGCACCGCACGGGCGGCACCCCGTTCCGGACCCTGGTGCGCTGGCTCGTGACGGCCGGAGCGACCGGGCTGGTGCTGCTGCCGTTCGCCGTGAAGGCCAACGGCCAGAGTGACCAGGTCGTCATCAAGCCGCCGGAGCCGGCGGTCCAGATCTGGAATCTGTTCGGGTTCCTGGCCGGGCACCGGGAGATGATCGTCCTGGTGGCGGTGATCGCGGGCATCGGCGTGGCCGCGCCCGTCGCCCGGACGGTGTCGCGGCCGGCGGCTCCGGAGCGGACGGCAGGGCCCACGCTCGCGATGCTGGCGGCGCCGTGGCTGGTGATTCCTCCGGCGCTGCTGCTCGTGGCCAACGTGTTCGAGCCGATCTTCCGGCCGCGCTACGTCCTGTTCGCGCTGCCCGCGCTGAGCCTGCTGCTCGGGGCGGGACTGGTCTGGCTCGCCCAGCGCGGGCGCCCGCTCCTCGCGGGCGCCGTGGCGGCGCTGGCGGTCCTGAGCCTGCCCGCCCACCTGGAGGTCAGGGAACAGGCCGAACGAGGTGACGACCTGCGTCTGCAGGCGGACATCCTCCGTGAGCACGCCCGGCCGGGGGACGCGGTGCTGTACATCAGCCCGACGCTGCGCTGGCGGGCGGAGGCGTACCCGGACGCCTTCAAGGGGCTGCGGGACGTGCTGCTCGACGAGACCCCGCAGCAGGCCGCCAACTTCGTGGGCGTCACCACCCACCGCAGCGGGGAGGTCCGGCGCCGGCTGCTGGAGGGGGACCGCGTGTGGGTCATGCGGGACCGCACGCTGGACAAGTTCCCCCCGCGCGACCTCAGGTGGCGGCTGCGGATGCTCGACAGCACCGGTCCGTACACCACCGTGGGCCGGTGGTCGTTCGCCGGCGGCAGCATGACCCTGATGGTGCGGCGGCCCGCTCCGCCCGCAGTCACTCCACCCGGGGACGGACGCACTCCCCGGCCGAAGAAGACCCCCAAGCCGTGACTCCCGGAACCGGGGAAGGAGACCGCGTGGACATCAGCGACCTGGGCCGGGTACTGGTGATCATTCCGACCTACAACGAGCGGGAGAACATCGAACTGATCGTCGGGCGGGTCCGCCGGTCCGTGCCGGAGGTGGACGTGCTGGTCGTCGACGACGCCAGCCCGGACGGCACCGGAGAGCTGGCCGACGCCCTGGCGGCCGAGGACTCCCAGGTCAAGGTGCTGCACCGGACCGGCAAGGGCGGGCTCGGCGCGGCGTACATCGCGGGCTTCCGCTGGGGGTTCGAGCACGGCTACGACGTGCTGGTGGAGATGGACGCCGACGGCTCCCACCGGCCGGAGGAGCTGGACCGGCTGCTGGAGCGGCTGCACACCGCCGACCTGGTCATCGGGGCCCGCTGGGTGCCCGGCGGCGAGGTCGTCAACTGGCCTCGTTCGCGGGCGGTCCTGTCGCGCGGCGGCAACGCCTACGCCCGGCTGATGCTGAAGGTGCCCCTGCACGACGCCACCGCCGGTTACCGCGCCTACCGTGCCACCGCCCTGCAGAAGATCGGGCTGGACGGCGTGGAGTCCCGGGGCTACTGCTTCCAGATCGACCTCGCGCTCCGCACGGTGCGCGCGGGCCTGCGGGTCGCCGAGGTGCCGATCACGTTCGTCGAGCGCGAGCGCGGCGCCAGCAAGATGAGCCGCGACATCGTGGTCGAGGCCATGTGGCGGGTGACCCGATGGGGCCTGGCGGATCGGTTCGGCCGCCGCCGGTAGGTTCGATGACCCTGGAACAGCGGCCCTCCGGCCGTCATCGCGGCGCGGTCCTGCAGGTCGGTGCCCCCGTCGGCGCGCACCGGGCGCCCTCCCGCCCGGCGCTCCCGCCCCTGCCCGATCCCGGGCCGGCGCGCTCCCGCCTGTACGAGCTGGACCTGCTGCGGTGGATCGCCGCGCTCGCCGTGCTGGCGTACCACTTCGCCGGGGGCGACCGGCCCATGTGGAACGGGGACGCGCGCGAGATCTTCCCGGAGCTGAGGCCGGTCGCGCACTTCGGCTATCTCGGCGTCGACCTGTTCTTCCTGATCAGTGGCTTCGTCATCCTGATGAGCGTGTGGGACCGGCGGCCGTCCGACTTCGTCCTGGGACGGGTCGCGCGGCTGTTCCCCGCCTACTGGTTCGCGGTGAGCCTGGCGCTGTTCGTCCACGTGGGGACCGACCACTCGGCGGGCCAGGAGGCCGCGGCTCCCATCGGCACGCTGGAGCGCTTCCTGCCCAACATGACGCTGCTGCAGCAGGGTGTGGGCGTCCCCCACATGGAGAGCGCCTACTGGGTCCTGTGGGTCGAGCTGCACTTCTACGCACTGATCGCGCTGTTCGCCTGGAGGGGCGTCGGTTACCGGCGCAGTTTGTGGTTCATGGGCGGCTGGCTGTTGCTGAGCGTCTTCGCCAAGGAGGCGGACGAGCCGTTCCTCAAGGCGGTCCTCATCGCCGACTGGGCGCCCTGGTTCATCGCCGGGATGGCGTTCTGCCTGATCCACCGGTTCGGTTCGAACCTGGTGCTGTGGCTCCTGGTGGGCTTCTGTTACGCGCTGGGCTGCTACTACCGGGCGGACTCGGTGCGGGCGCCGGAGAGGTGGCCGGATGTCCACGAATGGGCGGTGCCGCTGGTCGTCACCCTGATCTTCGTGGTCATGGCGCTGGCCGCGCTCGGCCGGCTGGGGTTCGTGCGCTGGCGGGGACTCGCCGTGCTGGGCGGGATGAGCTACCCGCTCTACCTGGTGCACGAGACGGTCGCCAGGCCGATCGTCGCCGAGCTGCGCATCTCCCTGGACCCGTGGGCGGTGCTCGGGATCGCCGTGGCCGCCTCGCTCGCCATCGCGTGCCTCGTTCATCTGCTGATCGAACGTCCGCTGACGGGTGCCCTGTCGGCGGCGCTGCACCGGGCGGTCAGGCAGATCCGGGCCGACGGCGCGGACGCCCGGTGAGCCGCAGGGCCGCCCGGGACACGGCCGCGGCGCAGCGGCTCGTGGCGCTCGACCTGCTGAGGTTCGTCGCCGCCACGTCCGTCATGCTGTTCCACTACGTGGCGATCGTGGTCCCGCGGTTTCTGGGGGACTATCCGCGCGAGGTGTTCCCGGAGCTGACCTGGCTGCGGTTCGGCGGTTTCGGGGTGGACCTGTTCTTCATGATCAGCGGGTTCGTCATCCTGATGAGCGTGTGGGGGCGGCGGCCGTCGGACTTCCTGCTGTCCCGGGTGACGCGGCTGTTCCCCGCGTACTGGTTCAGCGTGGTGCTCTCGGTGGCGGTCTTCGCCGCGACGGGCCTCGAGCACGGGTACGGCCCGAAGGCGGACGGCGTCTACCTCCGTTTCCTGCCGAACCTCACGATGCTCCAGGAGGGCGTGGGCGCTCCGGCGATGGAGGAGCTGTACTGGACGCTGTGGGTCGAGCTGCACTTCTACGCGCTGATCGGGGTCCTGGTCTTCTGGGACATCACCTACAGCAGGTGCGTCGCCTTCATGTCCGGCTGGCTGGTGCTCAGTGCGTTCGCCACCGAGGTCGACTCGGCCCTGCTGGAGACGGTGCTGATCTCACGCTGGGCGCCGTACTTCATCGCCGGGATGGCGTTCTACCTGATCCACCGGTTCGGTTCGAACCTCGTGTGCTGGCTGCTGGTGGCGTTCTGCTGGGCGCTGATGGTCCGCCACTCGATGCCCGTCGAGAACGGCACGCGGTGGTGGCCCGGGGTGCACGAGTGGGCGTGCCCGGGGATCGTGACGGCGATCTTCGTCGCGATGGCGCTGGTGGCGACCGGGCGGCTCGGCTGGATCCGCTGGCGCGGGCTGACCACCCTCGGGGCGCTGACCTATCCGGTGTACCTCGTCCACATGATCGTGCTGCGGGTCGTCGGCCACTACTGGTACCCGGAGCTGGGGCGCTGGCCGGTGCTGGCGCTGTGCGTGGGGACGTCGCTGCTCATCGCGTACGCCTGCCACCGGTGGATCGAGCGGCCCGGCGGCCGGTGGCTGCGACGGCGGCTGGTGGCGGCGCTGGAGGGGATCCGGCAGGCCGACGCCCGGGACCGGGCGGCGGTACCGGAGCGGGTGTGACCGGATGTGGTCACGGTGGGTGTCCGGGGGTGCCCGGTCTTCACCCTAGGTGAGCGTGCTGCCCGAAATGTCGGTCAAGGTCACGCTTCGGTGGCGGTGTTCGGTTGAACGAGGCGCGCGTGCGCCGGATTCTCCTTAGTCTGTAGGGGTACGAACCCCGACCAGCGAGTGCCCATGCCCCCCCGCCGAAGCAAGACGCCGCTCATTCCCCCGAGGCTCTGACGTGACGGACGTGACGAGCGGGTCCGCGTCGAAGCGGTTAATACAGCCCGACCGCGTCTATGTGGGCTGGCGCTACGCGCAGGTCCATCCCGATCCGGGCCCGCCGCCGCGCCGCCCCCGGCCGCCGGAGGACGCCGACCTCGACCCGCTGCGCACGGTGCAGCTGCGCGACCGGAACCTGCTGTTCTACCGGCCGGTCAAGGTCACCGCGGCGGGCACCGGCGTGGGCGCGGCGCTGGTCCTGCTGTGCGGGGTGCTCGGCCTGATCCCGTGGCGGTTCGTGGTGGGGGGCCTGCTGGCCTGCGCCGCCGTGCTGGGCATCACCGGCTACTCCATCTGGCAGGGCGAACGCGTCGTGCGCGCCCGCGTCCGGATGGAGCGCGAGCAGCTCGAACGCGAACGCGACGCCCGCCGCCGCAGGATGTTCGCCGCCCAGGAGGAGCACGCCGCCGCGTACCGCGAGTGGGAGCGCCGCCGCCGCGCCTACGACAGCCAGCGCGAGTGGTACCCGGTCGCGGTGCCGCCCGGCGTCGACCGGGTGGACGTCGTCGGCGGCACGCTCGCCGGGTGGTCCGCCGCCGTCACCACCATGGGCGCGGCCCGGCTGGCGGCCGGCGCGCGGCTCACCGTGCTGGACCTGTCGGAGGGCGCGGTGGCGCACGACCTGGTCCGGCTGGCCGCCGACCGGGGCGACGACCCGCTGGTGTGGGTGCTGCCCGCCGACCTGCCCCGCCTCGACCTGACCAGCGGCCTGACCGCCGACGCCCTCGCCGACGTGCTGTCCCTGGCGGTGGGCGCGGGCGAGGACGAGACCACCACCCGCGACCTGTCGTTCGACAACTCGATCCTGGAGCGGATCATCTCCGGGGTGTTCGGCGGCACCGCCACCCTCCCGCAGATCACCGCCGCGCTGCGCGCCCTGGCCCAGGTCGGCGACCCCCGCGACGACCTGCGGCTCGGCCTGCTCACCGACGAGCAGCTCGCCCGCGTCACCACCATGTACGGCCGCGGCGCCACCGACCGGATCGTGATCCGCCGCGCGTGGGCGCTGGAGGCGCAGCTCCGCAAGCTGGAGGGGCTGGGCGCCGACCCGGTGCGGCTGCCGCCCTCCCGGCTGCACGTGGTGTCGCTGGACCGCCGCGCCGGGGTCCTCACCAACCGGATCCTCGGCACGTACGTCGCCACCGCGCTCACCCACCGGATCCGCAACGCCCCGCCCGCCCGCCGCTGGGAGCACACCATGTTCGTGTGCGGGGCCGAGAAGCTGCGCGGCGACGTCCTCGACCGGCTGATCGACGCCTGCGAGACCACCGGCACCGGCCTGGTGCTGCTCTACCGGTCCATCGCCCCGCACGTCCGCGAGCGCCTCGGTCGCCGGGGGCACGCGGCGGTGGGGTTCATGCGGCTCGGCAACGCCGACGACGCGCGGGTCGCCGCCGAGCACATCGGCACCGGCCGCACGCTGCTGGTCGCCGAGATCACCGACGCGACCGGCACGGCGGGCGAGGCCGGGCCGCCCGACCCCACCGGCGCGGGCTACGCCAGCACCGTCGCCTACGCCCGGGTCCGCGGCGACGCCCTCACCGACCCGGTGTGGACCCCGCTGCCCGCCCCCGCCGCCGACGACGCCGACCTGGTCGCGGGCATCACCGCCTCCACCGCCTGGGGCCGCACCGTCCCGGCCACCGACCGGCGGCAGAGCACCCGGGAACTGCTGGTCGAGCCGCACCAGCTCCAGGAGCTGCCGCCGACCGCCATGATCTTCACGCACGCCGCCCCGAGCGGCCGCCGGATCCTGCTGGTGGACGCCAACCCGGGCATCATCGCCCTGCCCACCGCGCACTCCCTGGAGTTCGAGGAGTTCCTGCGCGAGCAGTCCGAGGACCCCGCAGCGTCGGATGCCTCCGGTGTCTCCGGTGCCTCCGCCGAGGCGGTCGGGGACACGGGCCCCCAGAGGGCCCTGCCCCGCGCCCCGCACCCGGCCACCCCCGCCGCCCGGGGCGCGGACGCGGAGACCGACCCGTCCACACCGAACCTCGGCCCCCCGCCCGAACGCCTCGACTTCCGCCCCCACCGCAAGCCCTGACGCCTGCCGGGTTCGTTGAGCGAGACCTTCGGGCCGTCCTGGGCCGGTGCGCCCGTCCACGCGAAGCCGGGGTGCGACGCCCCGCCCCTGCCGGGTTCGCGGCGCGAGAACGGCGGCCTGTCCTGAGCCGGACGTCGCGGGGACGCGGTGCGCTCGTCTCTGCGGGGCCGGCGAGTGGCGAGGCCATGGCCCGGCAGGCTGGGCAAACGGAGTCCCTCGGTCACGTATAGTGATTGCCTCGTGGCGCTGTGCTGAAGTGGCGGTCCCTTGGGTGGCCCCTTTGGTTGGCGCGGCCGCTGCGACTCGATCGGCATCGTGGGCGGACCGGCCCCCCGGTGCCGCCCCGGGCGAGGAGGCGAACAGGTGTATCCGGTACGTATCGTCGGCGAGCGCACGGTCCTGCGGGATCTGACGATGGACGACGTGGACGCCGTCGCCGCGATCCTGGGCGACGACTCGGTGACCCGCTTCATGAGGCT
>DATADI010000487.1:0-8260 GCA_036258615.1 Thermomonospora sp.
GGCGACCGCCGGTGGGCCTGCTCGTGCTTGCCGCCTTCCCACGGCCGGGCCCGCGAGCGCGCGTGTCCCGTCGGTGGCGCGCGGTAGAAAGTAGAGCGTGGCGAATCTCGAGGAGCCGTTGCGCAACCTGCTGGGGGCGAAGACGGCCAAGGTGCTGGCGGAGGGTCTCGGCCTGCACACGGCCGGTGACCTGCTACGCCACTACCCCCGCCGGTACGCCCAGCGCGGCGAGCTGACCGACCTGGCCGGGCTGGTGGACGGCGAGCACGTCACCGTGATGGCCGAGGTGACCAAGGTCCAGGGCCGCACCATCACCCGGGCCCCCGGCTACCTGCTGGAGGTCACCGTCACCGACGGCCGCGGCGACCTCAAGCTCGCCTTCTTCGGCCGCAAGGGCGCCTACCGGGCCGAGAAGGAGCTGTCGCCGGGCACCCGCGCCCTGTTCTCCGGCAAGGTCTCCAGCTTCCGCCCGCGCGGCGGCCGGGTGCAGCGCCAGCTCACCCACCCCGAGTTCCGGCCCGTCCGGGGGGCCTCGGCGGGCCAGGAGGCCCGCGAGTTCGCCGAGGAGATCATCCCCATCTACCCCGCCACCAAGGGCCTGGAGTCCTGGAAGATCGAGGACTGCGTCGAGCTGGTGCTGGACGCCGTGGACGTGGGTCCCGACCCGATGCCCGAGCTGACCCTCAAACGGCACGGCTTCGTCGGCCTGGCCGAGGCCCTGCGCGGCATCCACCGCCCCCGTGACTGGGCCGAGCTCGACCGCGCCCGCCGCCGCCTGAAGTGGGACGAGGCGTTCGTCCTGCAGATCGCCCTGGCGCAGCGGCGGCTGGCCGCCGGGGCGCTGCCCGCCAAGGCCCGCCCCCGCATCGAGAACGGCATCCTCGACGCCTTCGACGCGGCACTGCCGTTCACCCTCACCCAGGGGCAGATCGACGTCGGCGAGGAGATCGCCGAGGACCTGTCGGTCGAGCACCCCATGCACCGCCTCCTGCAGGGCGACGTCGGCGCGGGCAAGACCCTGGTCGCGCTGCGGGCGATGCTCCAGGTCGTCGACGGCGGCGGGCAGGCGGTGCTGCTGGCCCCCACCGAGGTGCTCGCCCAGCAGCACTACCGGTCGATCACCGCGATGCTCGGGCCGCTGGCCCAGGCCGGGCAGATCGGCGGGGCCGACCAGGCCACCCGCGTGGTCCTGCTCACCGGCTCCCAGGGCGCCAAGGCCCGGCGCGAGGCGCTGCTGGAGGCAGCCTCCGGCGCGGCGGGCATCATCGTCGGCACCCACGCCCTGCTGGAGGAGCACGTCCAGTTCGCCGACCTCGGCCTGGTCGTCGTGGACGAGCAGCACCGCTTCGGCGTCGAGCAGCGCGACGCCCTGCGCGAGAAGGTCGCCGGTGGACGCCCGCACGTGCTGGTGATGACCGCCACCCCGATCCCGCGCACGGTCGCCATGACGGTGTTCGGCGACCTGGAGACCTCCACCCTCGCGCAGCTCCCCGCCGGGCGCGCCGAGATCAGCACCCACGTCGTCCCGCCGGAGCGGCCCGCGTTCCTGGCCCGCACCTGGGAGCGCATCCGCGAGGAGGCCGCCCAGGGCCGCCAGAGCTACATCGTGTGCCCCCGCATCGGCGGCCAGGAGGGCGACGAGGAGGGCGTCCCCGACCTGGCCGACGACGAGGTCCGCCGCCGCGCCCCGCTGGCCGTCCTGGACCTGCTGCCGATGCTGGAGGACGAACTGCTCGCCGGGCTGCGCATCGGCGTCCTGCACGGCCGGCTGCACCCCGACGACAAGGACGCGGTGATGCGCCGGTTCGCCGCCGGGGAGCTGGACGTGCTGCTGGCCACCACGGTCGTCGAGGTCGGGGTGGACGTCCCCAACGCCACCGTGATGGTGATCATGGACGCCGAGCGGTTCGGGGTCTCCCAGCTCCACCAGCTGCGCGGCCGGGTCGGCCGGGGCTCGCTGCCGGGCCTGTGCCTGCTGGTCACCGACGCCGAGGCGGGGAGCAAGGCCCGCGAGCGGCTCGACGCGGTGGCCTCCACCACCGACGGGTTCGCGCTGTCGCGCCTCGACCTCCAGCAGCGCCGCGAGGGCGACGTGCTCGGCGCCGCCCAGGCGGGCCGCGCCTCCAGCCTGCGGCTGCTCACCCTGCTCCGCGACGAGGACCTGATCCGCGCCGCCCGCGAGGAGGCCACCGTCCTGGTCGAGGCCGACCCCGAGCTGGAGGGCTGCCCCGGCCTCGCCGCCGAGCTGACCGCCCTGCTGGACGAGGAACGCGCCGGTTACCTGGAGAAGGCGTGACCCGGGTCATCGCCGGGTCCGCCGGGGGACGGCGGCTGGCCGTGCCGCCCGGCCGCGACACCCGCCCCACCAGCGACCGCGCCCGCGAGGGCCTGTTCGCCACGATCGGCGCGCTGCTGGGCCCGCTCGACGGGCTGCGGGCCGCCGACCTGTTCGCCGGGTCCGGCGCGGTCGGCCTGGAGGCCCTGTCGCGGGGCGCGGCGCACGCCCTGCTGGTGGAGTCCCATCCCCGCGCCGTCAAGGTCATCCGGCAGAACATCGCCGCGCTCGGGCTGCCCGGCGCCGAACTGGTCGCCGACCGGGCCGAACGGCTGGTGCGCCGCCCGCCCGCCGAGCCGTACGACCTGATCTTCCTCGACCCGCCGTACGCGCTCGCCGACGCCGCGGTGACCGCCCTGCTGGAGGCGCTGCGCGAGCACGGCTGGGCCGCCCCCGACGCGCTGGTCGCCGTGGAGCGCGCGGCGCGCGGCCCGGCGCTGCGCTGGCCCGAGGGCTACACGGCCGAACGCGACCGCCGATACGGCGAGGCGGTCTTCTGGTACGGCCGCGCGAACGGCTGAACACCCCGGCGGGGTCCGGACGCCCCGCAAGGGGTATGCCGGGCGAAGGACGCGAAACGCCGGTTTGGTACGGTCGCGCCGCGGATCGCCCCCTGCGGCACCGGGGTGGGGGCGAGGTTCGGCCCAAAGAAGGGAATCGCTCGTGCGCCGTGTCGTCTGTCCCGGGTCGTTCGACCCCGTCACCAACGGGCACCTCGACATCATCAGCCGGGCCTCCAAGCTGTACGACGAGGTCGTCGTCGCCGTGCTGATCAACGTGTCCAAGACGAGCCTGTTCACCGTGGACGAGCGCGTGGAGATGATGCGCGAGGTCACCAAGGAGTACGGCAACGTCAAGGTGGACAAGTTCCACGGCCTGACCGTGGACTACTGCCGCCAGCACGACATCCCCGTGATCGTCCGGGGCCTGCGCGCGGTCAGCGACTTCGACTACGAGCTGCAGATCGCCCAGATGAACCACCGGATGTCCGGGGTGGAGACCATGTTCATGGCCACCAACCCGCTGTACGCGTTCCTGTCCTCCAGCCTGATGAAGGAGGTCGTCAAGTACGGCGGCGACATCTCCGGGCTGGTCCCCGAGGTGATCCACCGCAGGCTCGTGGAGCGGCTCCGGGACGGCTGAGTTGGGTCCCGTCCCCGCCGTTGGGTAACCTTGTCAGTCGGCGCCTCGGCCATCGCCCGACGACCGCGATCCACCATGTCCCACGAAAGCAGGAAAGCTCTGTCCCGCCTCGATCCGCGTGCCCCGCTCGTGCTCGACACCCGAGCGCTGGACCGGCGACCCGGATCGATGCGCGAGCTGACCCGTACCGTGCCGGCTCCGGCGGATCTCGGCGGGGAGATGGTCGGCGTTCCCGAGGGCGCGGACATCGAGCTGGACCTGCGGCTGGAGTCCGTGATGGAGGGCGTGCTCGTCACGGGCACGGCGCGGATGCCCCTCACCGGGGAGTGCGCGCGCTGCCTGGACCCGCTCGAGGACTCCTTCGAGACGGAGTTCCAGGAGCTGTACGTCTACCCCGACACCCGCTCCGGCGGGGAGGCCGAGGAGGACGAGCGGCGGCTCGAGGGCGATCTGATCGACCTGGAGCCGGTGCTGAGGGACACGGTGGTGCTCGCGCTGCCGCTGTCCCCGCTGTGCCGGGACGACTGTCCCGGACTGTGTCCCGACTGTGGGGTGCGGCTGGCGGACGCCGGTCCGGACCATCACCACGACGTCGCCGACCCCCGGTGGGCGGCGTTGCGGGGCCTGACCGACCTACGAGAAGGAAAGCAGGAGGGCTGAAGTGGCCGTCCCCAAGCGGAAGAAGTCGCGCAGCAACACGCGGCACCGGCGTTCGCAGTGGAAGGCCACCGCGCCGAACCTGGTCGCCTGCCCGCAGTGCCGCGAGCCCAAGCTCCAGCACGTGGCCTGCGAGAACTGCGGCACCTACAACCGCCGTCAGGTCCTCCCGCAGGGCTGAGGCGAGAACGTCCGGGGGCGGGCCGCACCGTCGGCCGCCCCCGCGGGGTGTTCCCGGCGTCCGGCGCCGGGAACACCCGTACCACCGACCGTAGCGACCGCCGGGCGGGCGGGCGGAGCCCGAGGCCGTGGTGCACGCCGGGGAGACCTCCGGCGCGCACCTCGTCTTCGCGGAACCTTCCGTCGCGGAACGGTGAGCCGTCGGCGCCGACGGTGTCGCGGCCGTTCCGCCACACCCCGCGCCGGGCGCTCCCCGTCCGCGAGGAGGACTCCGTGACCGGAAAGGCGGCACCGGGCCCCGCGCCCGACCGCGCCGAGCTGGAACGCGCCTTGGGCGTGTCCATCGACCCCGAGCTGCTCGAACGCGCGCTGACGCACCGTTCGTACGCCTACGAGAACGGCGGCCTGCCCACCAACGAGCGCCTGGAGTTCCTGGGCGACTCGGTGCTGGGGCTGGTCGTGACCGACACCCTGTTCCGCAGCCACCCGGACCTGCCCGAGGGGCAGCTCGCCAAGCTGCGCGCCGCGGTGGTGAACATGCGGGCGCTGGCCGGGGTGGCCCGGTCGCTGGGCGCGGGGGCGCACATCCGGCTGGGCCGGGGCGAGGAGGGCACCGGCGGCCGGGACAAGTCCTCGATCCTGGCCGACACGCTGGAGGCCCTGATCGGCGCGGTGTACCTCGACCACGGGCTGGAGGAGGCCGCGGCCCTGGTGCACCGGCTGTTCGACGGGCTGATCGACCGGTCGGCGAGCCTCGGGGCGGGTCTGGACTGGAAGACCTCCCTGCAGGAGCTGACCGCCGTCGAGGAGCTGGGGGTCCCCGAGTACCACGTCGCCGAGAGCGGCCCGGACCACCAGAAGACCTTCCGCGCCACCGTGCGGGTCGGCGGCACCACCTACGGGTCGGGCGAGGGCCGCAGCAAGAAGGAGGCCGAGCAGCACGCCGCCGAGGCCACCTGGCACGCGATCCGCGAGATGGCCGCCGAGCGCCGCGCCGCCGCAGGCGCCGCCGAGGGCACGGGGGAGACCGGCGGCTGACATGCCCGAGTTGCCCGAGGTCGAGGTGGTCCGCCGGGGGCTGGACCAGTGGGTGAGCGGGCGCACCGTCGCCGTCGCCGAGGTGCTGCACCCCCGGGCGGTGCGACGGCACACCGGAGGCCCCGGCGACTTCACCGGGCGGCTGGCGGGGCGTACCGTGGCCGGAGCCCGCCGCCGGGGCAAGTACCTGTGGCTGCCCCTGGCCGACGGTGAGGGCGCGGTCCTGGCGCATCTGGGGATGAGCGGGCAGCTGCTGGTCGGCGAGCCGGGCCGGGCCCCCGAGACGCATCTGCGGGTCCGTGTCACGTTCGCCGACGGGGGTCATGACCTGCGGTTCGTGGACCAGCGGACGTTCGGGCACATGATGGTCACCGACCTGGTCGCCGACCCGTTCGCCCCCGACGGCGACGCCGTTCCGGAGCCGATGGCGCACATCGCGCCCGACCCGCTCGAAGAGGCGTTCGACGACGAGGGGTTCTACCGCGCCCTGCGCCGCAGGCGCACCGGCATCAAGCGGGCCCTGCTGGACCAGTCCCTGATCAGCGGGGTCGGCAACATCTACGCCGACGAGGCCCTGTGGCGCGCCCGGCTGCACTGGGCCCGCGCGACCGAGAACCTGACCCGCGCCGAGGTGACCCGCGTGCTGGAAGGGGTCCGTGAGGTCATGGGGGCGGCGCTGGCCGTCGGCGGCACCTCGTTCGACCGGCTGTACGTCAACGTCAACGGGGAGAGCGGCTACTTCGAGCGGTCCCTGGAGGCGTACGGGCGGCGCGACGAGCCCTGCCGGCGGTGCGGCACGCCGATCCGCCGCGACGTGTTCATGAACCGCTCGTCGTTCTCCTGCCCCCGCTGCCAGCCCCGCCCGCGTAACGCCCGGCTCTGATTCCCTACGATCGTCCCGTGGAGGACGAGGAGCCGGTACGGCTGACGGCCTGGGCGCGCGGACGCGTCCAGGGAGTGGGTTTCCGCTGGTGGGTGCGGGCACGGGCGCTGGAGCTCGGCCTGGTGGGCTCGGCGACCAACCTGGCCGACGGCCGGGTCGAGGTGGTCGCCGAAGGGCCCCGGGACGCCTGTGAGAGACTGCTGGAACTGCTGCGCGGGCCCGGCACTCCCGGAAGGGTCACCGGCGTCGCCGAACGCTGGACGGAACCGCGCGGAGGGCTGGCCGGTTTCGTCGAACGGTGACGGGTAGGGGAAACCGGTTTGCACCTGCTAAACTTGTGTCGACAGGTTGTTACCGGCCCGTGATGTCCGTCTTGACCGGCACCCCGGCTGGTGCGACTCTAGATGATACGCGCACCGTAATGAGCTGTTCTTCGGGCGCGATTCCTGCTGGTTACTCAGCGTGGAGGACCCTTAGTCATGGCGAAGGCTCTACTCGGCCACGTCGGCGGTCCCGACCCCCGTATGGTCGCGGAGATGCGGCGCCTTCAGCAGCGAGTACGTGATCTGGAGGCCGAGCTCGTCCGGCTTCGGGCAGAGAACGACGCGCTGGCCGCGGAGGCTCACGAGGACGTGCTGGCACTCGGAGTGAAGGACCGTGAACCGGCACTGACCTGACGGTGCCGTACCACCAGGGACGTCGGCGATTCGGCGTCCCTTTGTTTTGCCCTTTTGGCGGCATGACCCCGTTCCGTGTCCTGCTGGACGGATCGGGGTCATGCGCCCGTAACCGTGATGACATCCTGCTTGACCTGGCCATTTGCCGGGCGAGTGGAACACGGCGGGGCGAACGCGGCGCCTCGGATGCCGTCCCGGCGTCCTGAATCCGCCGCGCCTCGCCGCGCGGGCGGTATCGTTCGCACTGGTCGGGCGGCGCGCCGGGGGGCATCCGGGACGCGTCGCGGTCCCCGAAGGAGGGCAGGGAGAGTCCGCGCGTGTACCTCAAGAGCCTGACGTTGCGCGGCTTCAAGTCCTTCGCGTCCTCGACGACCCTGAAGTTCGAGCCCGGCATCACCTGCGTGGTGGGGCCCAACGGATCCGGCAAGTCCAACGTCGTGGACGCCCTGGCCTGGGTGATGGGGGAGCAGGGCGCCAAGTCGCTGCGCGGCGGCAAGATGGAGGACGTCATCTTCGCCGGCACCGCCAGCCGCCCGCCGCTGGGCCGCGCCGAGGTGATCCTCACCATCGACAACTCCGACGGCGCGCTGCCCATCGACTACACCGAGGTCACCATCAGCCGGCTGATGTTCCGGTCGGGGCAGAGCGAGTACGCCATCAACGGCGACCCGTGCCGGCTGCTGGACGTGCAGGAGCTGCTGTCGGACTCCGGCATCGGCCGCGAGATGCACGTGATCATCGGCCAGGGCATGCTCGACGCCGCGCTCAACTCCGGTCCGGAGGGACGGCGCGCGGTGATCGAGGAGGCCGCCGGGGTCCTCAAGCACCGCAAGCGCAAGGAGAAGGCGCTGCGGAAGCTGGACGCCATGCAGGCCAACCTGACCCGCGTCCAGGACCTCACCGCCGAGCTGCGCCGCCAGCTCAAGCCGCTGGGCCGGCAGGCCGAGATCGCCCGCAAGGCCGCCGCGATCCAGGCCGAGCTGCGCGACGTGCGGGCCCGGCTGCTGGCCGACGACCTGCTCACGCTGCGGACCCGGCTGGAACGCGAGGCCGCCGACGAGGCCGCCGTCCGGCGCCGCCGCGCCGAGGTGGAGCGGTCCCTGGCCGCCGCCCAGGAACGCGAGGCCGTCCTGGAGGCCGAGGAGCAGGCCGCCGCCCCCGTGCTGGCGCGTGCCCAGGACACCTGGTTCCGTCTGTCGTCCCTGCGGGAGCGGCTGCGCGGCGTCGCCGACCTGGCCGCCGAACGTCATCGCAACGCCGCCGAGGCCCGCGAGGAGGAACGGCGCGGACGCGACCCCGAGGACATGGAACGCGAGGCGGTCGCCGTCCGCGAGCAGGAGGAAATGC
>DATADI010000488.1:0-25055 GCA_036258615.1 Thermomonospora sp.
GGCGGGCGTCGCCGTCGCGTCTCCCGCCGAGTCGGCGCAGCGCGCGGCGAGCCCGTACCAGCGTGGCCCGGCGCCGACCGAGCAGAGCGTCCGGGCCGAGCGCGGGCCGTTCGAGTTCTCCCAGGTCGCCGTGCCCGCCGACGGCACCGACGGGTTCAACAAGGGCACCATCTACTACCCCAAGGACACCAGCCAGGGCACCTTCGGCGGCGTCGCGGTCTCCCCGGGCTTCCTGATGCCCGAGTCGACCATCGCCTGGCTCGGCCCGCGCCTCGCCTCCAACGGCTTCGTGGTCATCACCATCACCACCAACACGCCGCTGGACCAGCCGAACATGCGCGGTGACCAGCTCAAGGCCGCCCTGAACTACCTGGTCCAGAAGAGCCCCGCCGAGGTGCGGCAGCGCCTCGACCCCACCCGGCTCGCGGTGATGGGCTGGTCGATGGGCGGCGGGGGGTCGCTGCACGTGGCCAACACCCACCCCAACATCCAGGCCGCCGTGCCGCTGGCTCCCTGGCACCTGGACAAGGACTGGTCCACGGTGAAGGTCCCCACGATGATCATCGGTGGGCAGAACGACCTGATCGCCCCGGTGGGCAACCACTCCGAGCCCTTCTACGAGAGCCTGACCTCCGCTCCGGACCGGGCCTTCGTGGAGGTCGCGGGCGGCAACCACTTCACCTTCACCAGCGACAACCCGGTGGTGGGCAAGTTCGGGCTGTCGTGGCTCAAGCGGTTCGTGGACGACGACACCCGCTACGACCAGTTCCTGTGCCCCAAGCCGACCACCCAGGACGTGTCGGAGTACCGGGACTCCTGCCCGCACTCCTGACCCGGTCCACCGTCCGCGAGGCCCGTCATCCGAGGCCGTCTCCGACTCCTCCGGCGTGACCCGATGGTCCCCGAGGTCGCGCTCCGGAGACGGCCGGGCCCGTGGACGTTCCCCGCGATGGCGGCCGTCACCCCCGACGGCCGCCATCGCCCGTTCCGGCGGGTTCACGGCAGGATGGGGGGATGCAGGTGGACGCCGTGGTGGTGGGGTCGGGACCGAACGGGCTGTCGGCGGCGCTGGTGCTCGCGGCGGCCGGACTGACCGTGGAGGTGTACGAGGCCGCCGACCGGCCCGGAGGAGGGGCGCGCACCGAGCAGCTCACCCTGCCCGGGTTCTGGCACGACGTGTGCTCGGCGGTGCACCCGATGGGGCTGGCCTCCCCGTTCTTCCGGGCGTTCGGGCTGGAGGCGCACGGGGTGGAGTTCCTCCAGCCGGAGGTGGCCTACGCGCATCCCCTGGACGGCGGCCGGGCCGGGCTCGCCTGGGCCGACCTGGAGCGCACCGCCGAGGGGCTGGGCGTGGACGGGCGGGCGTGGCGGTCGTTGTTCGGGCCGCTGGTCGAGCGCTGGCAGGGCATCGTCGCCACGGCCATGTCGGACTACCGCCGTCCTCCGGCCGACCTCCCCGGAACGGTGAGACTCCTGCTGCGGCTGCTGGAGCAGGGGTCCCCGGCGTGGCGGGCCCGGTTCCGGGAGGACGTCGCGCCCGCGTTGCTGGCCGGGACGAGCGCGCACGCCATCGCGCCGCTTCATCGTCCCGCCGCGACCGGCGCGGGGCTGTTGCTCGGCACGCTGGCGCACGCCGTCGGCTGGCCCCTCCCGCGCGGCGGCAGCCGGGCGATCGTGCAGGCCATGACGACCGCGCTGGAGGCCCACGGCGGCCGGATCATCACCGGGCACCGGGTGGAGTCGCTGCGGGAGCTGCCCCGCTGCCGGGCGATCCTGCTGGACACGGCCCCCGACGGGCTGCTGCGGATCGCCGGTGACCTCCTCCCGTCCGGCTATGCACGCAGCCTGCGACGCTTCCGGTACGGGGGCGCGGTGTGCAAGGTGGACTTCGCGCTGTCCGGGCCGGTGCCGTGGACCGCGGCGGGCTGTGAGCTGGCGGGCACCCTGCACGTGGTCGGCAGCGAACGCGAGGCCACCCTCGCCGAGAGCGACGTCGCCGCCGGACGGCACCCCGAACGCCCGTACGTCCTCGCGGTGCAGCCCGGCGTCGTGGACGACTCACGCGCCCCCGAGGGCCACCACGTGCTGTGGACGTACGCGCATGTCCCGAACGGGTCCTCCCGGGACGTGTCCGACCAGGTCATGGCGCAGGTCGAGCGGTTCGCGCCCGGGTTCCGCGACCTGGTGCTGGCCAAGAGCGTGGTGACGGCGGCGCGGCAGCCCGCGTACAACCCCAACTACGTGGGCGGCGACATCTCCGGCGGGGCGACGACGCCGTGGCAGATGCTCATGCGGCCGGTGCCGCGCTGGGACCCGTACCGGACGCCGCTGCCGGGCGTCTACCTGTGCTCGTCGTCCACGCCGCCGGGGCAGGCCGTGCACGGCATGCCGGGCGTGCACGCGGCCGGGCGGGTGCTGCGCCGGCGCTTCGGCGTACGGACCGACCCGCTGGAGCTGGTGCGCTCGCTGCGCAAGGCTCACTGACCGGGGTCGTCCTCGCGCCCGCCGCCGAACCGGACCCACGTGTGCAGCAGGATCAGCATCTCGATGCGCCGGTCGGGGTCGGACAGGGCGTCGCCGAACATCTCCTCCAGCCGCCGTATCCGGTAGCGCACCGTCTGCTCGTGGACCAGGAGCCGTTCGGCCGCCGCGACGGCGTTGTCGCGGTTCTCCATGTAGGTGAGCAGGGTGAGCGCCAGCGGCTCGCGGCGGTGCGGTGGCAGCTCCATCAGCGGGGCCAGCCGCTCGTCCAGCGCGACGTTGATCAGCTCCTCGCTCATGGCGGAGACCAGGGTCGGGATGTGGTCCAGGCAGCGGACCGGGCCCTTCTCGGCGATGACGCCGCGCTCCACCAGGGTGAGGGCGTGGCGCGCCCAGCGCAGCGACAGGGCGCCCCGGTTGAGCGGGACGGTCGGGCCGATCGCGGCGGCGCACTCGCGGACCAGCGAGGCCACCAGCCGGTCCTGGCCGGGCCCGTCGGGGTCGGGGACCACCAGGTAGGGCTGGGCGCCGTGCCAGTCGGCCAGGATGGACGGCGGCATCACCGGCGGCGGATGGCCCATCGGGGGCCGCACCGCCACCAGCGCGATGGTGCGCGGCGGCTCCCAGCGCGCCGAGCGGGCCAGTTCGGCGACCGCCTCCCGGCTGGCCGGCGGGTCGATGATGAGCAGGTCGCGGAGCCGCCAGCGGGAGCGCTCCCGTTCGGTCACCACCTGCGCCTGTGCCGCCGCGTAGCCCTGGGCGGCGGCCCCGGCGATCTTCTCCAGGAACACGAACAGCGACTCGGTGATCTGGCCGAGGGTGTGCAGCGACCAGTCCAGCCGCCGGGCGTCCTTGATGAACCGGCGGCAGGCGACCTGCCCGCTGACCCGGATGGCGGTCTGCAGGCCGTCCAGGCTGCGGCCGTTGCGGGCCTCGTAGGCGCCGATCCCGGTGTAGATCTCGATCAGGTCGTCCCAGTCGGGGTCGGCGCGGCCCATGGCGTCCACGAAGTGCCGGACGGTCTCCCGGACGGCCCACCGCATGCGCTGCCCGTACTTGCTGTCCTCGGGGCGCGCGTACTCGGGCACCAGGCCCTGGATCTCCCGGACCATCTCCTCGGCGGCGGCCTGGACGTGCGGGCGCAGCGGCCCGGCCAGCTCGGCAGGGACGTGCGCGAGCGGCTCGTCCCCGGTGGGGGCGGACTTGCCCATGCGGACCCTCCCGGTGACGTGAGTCGCATGTGACGCGGATTCGGGCTGAGCGTTCCAGAAGTTCATCCGACCACCGACGCGAAAGTAAGTCTGTCAGGTGAGCCTCTTCGCCCGATACCTGTGGGGTGTTTCACAAATATCCGTGATCTCCGACAGGATGCCCGTAAGAGGTCCGGTTCGGGTGCCACGGGGTGGTTTTGCCGAGTTCGTTCGAAATGTTGGTGTTGGTCCGCACCGGCCATGGCTACGCAGGGAGGGACGGCGGCCGAGCCCGGGGGGTGATCGTGTGGCCGGGTCCTTCTTCGACGATCCGTTCGGGATGTTCGACCGGCTGGGCGGGCGGATGTTCGCCGAGTCCTGGCCGCCGTCCCGGCCGGGGGTGCAGCGGGTGGACCTCGGGCGGCTGCTGAGCGGCCCGGCCCGGGACCTGCTGGCGCGGGCCCTCCAGGACGCCGCCACCCGGGGCGCGCCCGACCTGGACGTGCTGGACCTGCTGCACGCCGCCGCCCACCAGGACCCGGGGCGGGCGGTGCTGCGCGCGGCGGGCGCGGACCCCGACGGGGTGGCCAAGCAGATCGGCGAGGTCACCGCGGGCGGGGCCCCCGGGCCGATCCCCTCGACCCTGTCGCCCGCCGCCAAACGCGCCCTCCAGGACGCCCAGCGGATCTCCCGCGCCCTCGGCTCC
Organism: Thermomonospora sp.; assembly: GCA_036258615.1. Classification (GTDB taxonomy): domain Bacteria; phylum Actinomycetota; class Actinomycetes; order Streptosporangiales; family Streptosporangiaceae; genus Thermomonospora. The sequence continues at coordinate 4,378 of DATADI010000488.1, forward strand.
TCCTACATCGGCCCCGAGCACCTGCTCGTGGCCCTGGCCGCCAACCCGGAGTCGCCCGCCGGGCGGCTGCTGGCCGCACAGCACGTCTCGGCGAACGACCTGCAGCGCGCCACGCTCGCCGCCCCCGGCGAGGCCCCGCGCAGACCGGAGACGGCCACCACGCCCGCGCTGCTGGAGTACGGCCGTGACCTGACCGAGCAGGCCCGCAACGGCGCGCTGGACCCGGTCGTGGGCCGCGAGGACGAGATCGAGCAGGCCATCGAGGTGCTGTCGCGGCGCACCAAGAACAACCCGGTGCTGATCGGGGAGCCCGGCGTCGGCAAGACCGCGATCGTGGAGGGCATCGCCCAGCGGATCGTCAACGGCTCCGTCCCCGCCACGCTGCGCGGCAGGAAGGTCATCGCCCTCGACCTGACCGGCATGGTCGCGGGCACCAGGTACCGGGGCGAGTTCGAGGAGCGGATCAAGAAGGTCGTGGACGAGATCCGCGAGCACTCCGACGAACTGGTGATCTTCATCGACGAGGTCCACACGCTGGTGGGCGCGGGCGCCGCCGAGGGCGGGATGGACGCCGCCAACGTGCTCAAGCCCGCCCTGGCGCGGGGCGAACTGCACGTCGTGGCCGCCACCACCATCGACGAGTACCGCAGGAACATCGAGAAGGACGCCGCCCTGGAGCGGCGGTTCCAGCCGATCCTGGTCCCCGAGCCCAGCGTCGAGGACACCGTCGCCATCCTGCGGGGCCTGCGCGACGCCTACGAGGCCCACCACCAGGTCCGCCTCACCGACGAGGCGCTGGACGCCGCCGCCCGCATGTCCGACCGCTACGTCACCGACCGGTTCCTGCCCGACAAGGCCATCGACCTGATGGACCAGGCCGCCGTACGGGTGCGGCTGCGCGCCGGGACGCCCGCCGACGACGTCCGGGAACTGGAGGAACGCCTGGAGGGCCTGCGCCGTGACAAGGACCAGGCCGTCGCGTCCGAGGACTACGACCGGGCCAAGGAGCTGAGCGGCGAGATCGAGCGGCTGCGCCCGGAACTGGAGGCCGCCCGCCACGCCCGCCACGAGACCCCCGAGGTCACCGTGGACGACGTCGCCGAGGTCGTGTCCCGCCGCACCGGCATCCCGGTGACCCGGCTGACCGAGGCCGAACGCGACCGCCTCGTCCGGCTGGAGGCACGCCTGCACGAACGGGTGATCGGGCAGGACGACGCGGTGCGCGCCGTCGCCGAGGCCGTCCGGAGATCCCGCGCGGGCCTGGCCGACCCGGGGCGGCCCCTCGGCAGTTTCCTGTTCCTGGGGCCCACGGGGGTCGGCAAGACCGAGCTGGCCCGTGCGCTGGCCGACGTGCTGTTCGGCGGCGAGGACCACATGGTCCGCATCGACATGAGCGAGTACCAGGAGCGGCACACGGTGTCCCGGCTGGTCGGCGCGCCGCCCGGCTACGTCGGCCACGAGGAGGCCGGGCAGCTCACCGAGGCCGTCCGCCGCCGCCCGCACACCGTGCTCCTGCTGGACGAGATCGACAAGGCCCATCCGGACGTGTCCAACCTCCTGCTCCAGATGCTGGACGACGGGCGGCTCACCGACGGCCAGGGCCGCACCGTGGACTTCACCAGCACCCTGGTGATCATGACCAGCAATCTGGGGGCGCAGCAGATCCTCGCGCACGAGGGACCGCCCGCCGAGCTGCGCGACCGGCTGATGGACACGCTGCGGCAGGCCATGCGCCCCGAGCTGCTCAACCGGATCGACGAGGTGGTGGTGTTCGACCGGCTGGCGCTGGACCAGGTACGGCGGATCGCCGACCTGCTGCTGGAACGCACCCGCGAGCGGATGCGCGGCCAGGGCGTCACGCTGGAGGTCACCGACGCCGCCAGGGACTGGCTCGCCGGGCGCGGGCACCAGCCCGAGTTCGGCGCCCGGCCGCTGCGGCGCACCATCCAGCGGGAGGTGGACAACCGGCTGTCGATGATGCTGCTGGACGGGGAGGTCGGCGAGGGCGACACGGTCGTGGTGGACCGGGGCGACGAGGAGGCCCTGTTCTTCGACGTCCGGAAGGTCAGCTCGCCAGCACCCGGGTGAGCAGGCGGACCAGCTCGGCGCGCTCGGCGGCCGACAGCGGGGCCAGCGCGGCGTCCTGGGCCGCGGCGAGGACCTCGTCGAGGCGCTCCAGATGCCGCAGGCCGGCCGGGGTGATCCGGATGATGTTGCGCCGCCGGTCCGCCGGGTCGGGCTCGCGGCGGATCAGGTCGTCGGCGCCCAGCTCGTTGAGCATCGCCACCACGTCGCTGCGGTCGATGCCACAGCGGCGGCCCAGCTCGGCCTGGCTGGCCGGGCCGAACTCCGCCAGCGCGGCCAGCAGCGAGTAGTGCCAGCGGCGCGCGCCGACGGCGGCCAGCCCGTCGCCGACGTGCCGGCCGGTGTGCGCGGCGGCCTGGCTGAGCAGCCAGCTCGGGGTGCCCCGCAGCCGGGCGGGAGCGGTCGCCATCTCCATGCCGGGAGTCTAACGGGAACTCGTTGGTGCGCCCCACGGTCCAGCGGTGCCCGGTAGGGTGATCGCCATGCCCCCGACGAAGGCCGACGTGGCCGAGCTGCTGCTGGAGTACGCCGACCTGTTCGCGATGAACGGCGGCGACGGGATCCGGGTCCGCAGCTACAAGAAGGCGGCCGAGTCGATCGCCGCCCACCCCGGCGACCTGACCGCGGTGGACGTCCGGACGATCCCCGACGTCGGCGAGGCCATCGCCAAGAAGGTCGAGGAGGCCCTCGAACGCGGCTCCTTCCGGCAGCTCGACGCCCTCCGCGAGGTGATCCCGGCGGGCGCCCGCGCCCTGCTGGCCGTCCCCGGCCTCGGCCCCAGGCGGGCCCTCCAGCTGCACACCGAGCTGGGCGTGGACTCCCCGGAGGCCCTCGGCGAGGCCATCGCACAGGGCCGCCTCGACGGGCTCAGGGGGTACGGGCCGAAGACCCGGCAGGCCCTCCTGGAGGGCGTCGCCGCGCTCGGGTGAGGCTCACAGCTCGCCGAGCATGCGGTGCAGCAGGGCCTCGCTGGCCTCGGGCGCCGCGGCCTTCGTGGCCAGGCTGTTGAGAACGTGCCAATAGGCGACGACGTCGTCGGGCCGGTCCGGGTAGACGGCGCTGGCGAGCTGCTCCAGGTAGACCACGTCGGGCAGTTCCCGCTCCGGCAGCCGCAGCAGCGTGATCGGGCCGCCCGCGGCGGCGTGGCCGCCGGCCCGGAACGGCAGCACCTGGACGGTGACGTGCGGCAGCCGCCCGACCTCCAGCAGGTGCCGGACCTGCTCCCGCAGGACCGCCGCGCCGCCCAGCGGACGGCGCAGCGCCGCCTCGTCGACCACCGCCCACAGGTGCGGCGGGTTGGCCCGCTCCAGGATCGCCTGCCGCCGCATCCGCAGCCCGACCCGCCGCTCGACCTCGTCGGCGGGCGCGCCGGGGTGCCCGAGCCGGACCACGGCCCGCGCGTAGTCCTCGGTCTGCAGCAGGCCCGGCACGAACTGCACCTCGTAGGTGCGGATCACCGCGGCGGCCGGCTCCAGCCCCAGGTACGACTGGAACCACGGCGGCACCACGTCGGCGTACGGCTGCCACCAGGCGGGACCGTTGGCCTGCCGGGCCATCTCCAGCAGCACCGCCCGCTCGGCCTCGTCGGTCACCCCGTACAGGGTGAGCAGGTCGGCGACGTCCCGCTGCTTGAAGCCGGTGCGGCCCAGCTCCAGCCTGCTGATCTTGGAGCCGGAGGCGCGGATCTCCTCGCCCGCCGCCTCCCGCGGGATCCCGGCCTCCTCGCGCAGCCGCCGCAGCCGCGCGCCGAGCAGGACGCGGGGCACCACCGGCCCGGCCTGGTCGAGATCGAGTACGCGCCCCTCGGCCCCGGCAGTGCTCATGTCCGTCTCCCACGCCATGTTCGCGGTCACCCGGGCACAAGGGTCTCATTTCGCGGCACTGCGTGCGGGTTATTGGACACTCCGTGTTGAGAATTCCACACACAACGGCGGGCGGTACGGGTGCTGCGGGCGGAAAGGTCACCCTGAGGCGACGGTTTCCGCGGGCGCGTCCACGGTGGCGCGGGCGGTCCGGTGCGCGGCGAGGGTCCGCCGGGCCACCACCGCCAGCGTCGCGAACACCACGGCCCCGACGACCGCCGTGACGTGCAGCCCGGTCGTGAACGCCGAGCCCGCCGCGTCGAGCAGGGTCGCCGACGTCCCGGACGGCAGCGGCTCGGCGGCGGCGACGGCCCCGGCGATGCCCTCGCGGGCCTGGCCGGCGGCCTCCTCGGGCACCTGGTCCGGCGTGTCCAGCCGGAGGCGGTAGACGGCGGTGCCGACCGTGCCGAGGGTCGCCATGCCCAGCGCCACCCCCAGCTCGTTGCAGGTCTCCGACACCGACGCCGCCGAGCCCGCCCGCTCCGGCGGCACCGAGCCCACGATCAGGTCGGTGCCCAGCGCGAACAGCGGCGCGACCCCCAGGTGGATCACGACGACGCTCGTCACCGCGACCGGCAGCCCGCCGGACGCCGCCGCCTGCGTCAGGACGAGGAACCCGGCCGCCGACACCAGCAGCCCCGCCGGGACCAGCACGTCCGGGCGGACCCGCCGGGCCACCGCCGGGGCCGCCGCCGCGCCGACCGCCATCACCAGCGACGCGGGCGACAGCCACAGCCCGGCCCGCGACGGCGACAGCTCCAGCACGATCTGCACGTACTGGCTCAGCAGCAGGAAGTACCCGGCCAGGACGGTGCCCGCCACCAGCATCACCACCAGCGCGGAGGTGAAGGTCCGGTCGGCGAACAGCCGCGGGTCCAGCAGCGGGTGCGCCAGCCGCCGCTGCCGCCGGGCGAACAGGACGCCGAACACCAGGCCCGCCAGGATCGCCGCGACCGGGACGGCGGGGGAGTCCCCGTGCCCGGCGGCCAGTTCCTTGACCCCGTACACGACCGGCAGGATCGCCGCCAGCGACAGCGCCACGCTGGTCGGCTCCAGCCGTCCCGCGCCCGGCGCGCGGTACTCCGGCAGCAGCAGCGGACCCGCCACCAGCAGCACGACCATCACCGGGACGCCCAGCAGGAACACCGATCCCCACCAGTAGTGCTCCAGCAACTGCCCGCCGATGATCGGGCCGAGGGTGCCGCCGGTCATGATGCTCCCGGCCCAGATCCCGATCGCCGACGCCCGCTGCCCGGGGTCGCGGAACATGGTGCTCAGCAGCGCCAGCGTGGACGGCATCAGCGTCGCCCCCGCCACGCCGAGCAGCGCCCGCGTCGCGATCAGCATCCCCGCACTGGTCGAGAACGCCGCCAGCACCGACGCCGCGCCGAACCCGGCCGCGCCCACCAGCAGCAGCCGGCGCCGTCCGATCCGGTCGCCGAGCGCCCCCATGGTGATCAGCAGGCCCGCCACCAGGAACCCGTACACGTCCATGATCCACAGCTGCTGGGTGGCGGACGCGCCCAGGTCGGCGGCCAGCCGGGGCAGCGCCACGTACAGCACCGTGAAGTCCATCGACACCAGCAGCGTGGGCAGCGCCAGCACCGCCAGCCCGATCCACTCGCGCCGTCCGGCGCGTTCTCCCGTCGTCATGTCGTCTCCCTCGATGAGCGCGGACACGGAAGACGACAGCGGACGGCGCGGAAACTCATCGGCGCGGGAGCGATGACTTTCCCCGGCCCGCCCGGTCGGTACTGGTGACGGCGGACGGCGCCTACAGTCGGGGAAGGGAGCCAGGGAAGGTCATGACGATGACAGAGGCGGGCACGGCGGCCGGTGGGGACTTCGAGCGCCTCGCCGACCCGTTCCGGCGCGAGCTGATGGCGCACTGCTACCGGATGCTGGGCTCGGTGCACGACGCCGAGGACCTCGTGCAGGAGACCTACCTGCGGGCCTGGCGCGCCTACGACCGGTTCGAGGGCCGCTCCTCCCTGCGCACCTGGCTGTACCGGATCGCGACCAGCGCGTGCCTGACCGCGCTGGAGAGCCGGGGCCGCCGCCCGATGCCGACCGGGCTGGGCGCGCCCAGCTCCGACCCCGCCGACGACCCGGTCGAGCAGCACGAGGTGCCGTGGCTGGAGCCCGTGCCCGACGCCCTGGTCGGGGCGGACGGGGCCGACCCGGCGGCCATCGTGACCTCCCGGGAGAGCGTCCGGCTGGCGTTCGTGGCCGCGCTGCAGCACCTGCCGCCCCGTCAGCGGGCCGTGCTGATCCTGCGGGACGTGCTGAGGTGGCGGGCCGCCGAGGTCGCCGAGGCCGTCGGCACCAGCACCGCCGCCGTCAACAGCATCCTGCAGCGCGCCCGCGCCCAGCTCGACCAGGCCCGGCCCACCGAGGACGGGGTGTCCGGCGCGCTCACCGCCGAACAGCGGGCCCTGCTCGACCGGTACGTCGCGGCGTTCGAGGCCAAGGACGTGCCCGCCATCGTGGCGATGTTCACCGACGACGCGGTGTGGGAGATGCCGCCGTTCCCCGAGTGGTACCGGGGGGCCGCCGACATCGGCCGCCACCTGACCGACCGCTGCCCGTCACGCCCCGGCGACCTGCGGATCCTGCGGGTCTCCGCCAACGGCCAGCCCGCGTTCGCGCAGTACCTGTTCGACCCGGCCGACGGCCGCCACCACCCGTTCAACCTCCAGGTGATCACGCTCGACGGCGACCGCGTGGTGCACGCGGCCAACTTCCTGGACACCGGCCTGTTCGCGGTGTTCGGCCTGCCCGCGTCGCTGCCTGCGCGGTCGCGATGAGCGGCGGGATCGCCCTCCTCGAACGCGCCGTCACCTACACCCTCGGAGCCCTGGCCGCCGTCACGCCCGACGCCCTGTCGCGCCCCACGCCCTGCGCCGGGTGGGACCTGAGGGCCCTGCTGGTCCACCTGAACGACGGCCTGGTCGCGCTGCACGAGGCCGTCGAGCTGGGCCACATCGCCGTGGACCCGCCGCCCGGCGACCGGCCCGGCGACGGGGCCGACCTGGTGTCGGTGGTCCGGGCGAACGCGACCGGCCTGCTCGGCGCGTGGACGCACGCCGAGGGTCCGGGCAAGGTGATGATCGCCGATCTTCCGATCACCGCCGCGATCGTGACCAGCACCGGCGCGGTCGAGATCGCCGTGCACGGCTGGGACGTCGCCCGCGCCTGCGGCGTCCGCAAACCCATCCCGGACGCCCTCGCCGAGCAGCTCCTCCCGCTGTCCGCCCTCCTGGTCACCGACCAGGACCGCCCGGTCCGCTTCGCCGCCCCCGTCCCGCTGCCCGCCTCAGCGAACCCGGCCGACCTCCTGCTCGCCCACCTCGGCCGCGACCCCTCCTGACCGTCGGCTCAGGCGGTCGCGCTGGGGCTGGACGGTGTACTTCGGGTCGCGGGCCGAGTCCATGCCCGCCTCGAAGACGCCGAAGCGGGTGGCGGCCGACGCGGCCAGCAGCATGCCTCCGGCGAGCGCCGACCACACCCGGTCGCGGCGGCCCAGCGCGGCGGTGGCCAGACCGGCGACCGTGAGCGCCTGCGCGACCCGGAGCCGCCGTCCGCCCTTGCCCGTGCGGTACGGCTCGGCCAGCATGCCGAGGCGGCGGCGCATCAACGCCAAGGCGGTCAGTTCGGCGCAGGCCCCGGTGATGGCGAGGGAACGGGCCGGGCCGGTCTCGCCGGTGGGCGTGGTGAGTAGGCCGAGGCCACCGGCCGCCAGCGCCGCCGAGCCGACGAACACGAACGGCATCTCCCGGTACCCCTCGTGCCAGGCGGGCACGGCCGTGTCGCAGATCAGGGCCGCCGTGTAGCCCGCGACGGCGGGTCCGGTGACAGCGGCGCCCAGACCGGCGAGCGTGCCGAGGCGGGGGACCAGGCCGGTGACCGCCGAGGCCGCCGCGCCGCCCGCGAGCGGCCCGTACACGGCGAGGATCCATGACCCGACGCTCATCGGCGAGGTCGGCTTGGCCACGCGCAGCATGTTGACGAACCGGGCGGGCCGCCCCAGGTCGTGGATCAGCGCGGCCACCGACAGGCCGATCGCGCCGAGCGCCCCGACCCGGGCGTTGCGGGCGAGGCGGTGGCGTCCGGTCAGCTCCGCCCCGGCGGCCAGCGCCGACGACGCCCCCGCCAGGCCGCCCAGGAAGAAGTACCCGGCGATGTCGTACGCCTTCCACACCGGCGGGTTGAGCACCGGCCTGCCGTAGTACGACGCGAACTCGGCCTCAGGGACCATCGGCTGCTCGCCGCGCCGCCGCCGCCCGGTGGCGACCCCGGTCATCGCGTTCCGGTCGGGTGGGGCGGTCACCGGTCGCGTCCCGTGACGCAGGCGAGCGCGGCGGCCCCCAGCAGCCCGGCGGCGGCCACCGCGACGTGCCGCCACATCGAGGGCAGGTCACGGGTCGTCACCACCGGGTCGGGCGGCAGGCCGTACACCTCGGGCTCGTCCAGCAGCAGGAAGAACGCGCCGGTGCCGCCGACACCGTCGTCGGGGTCCGCCCCGTACAGGCGGGCCTCGGACACCCCGGACCCGTGCAGGCTCTCGACCCGCTGCGCGGCGCGTTCCCGCAGCTCGTCGAGCGGGCCGTACTGGATGGAGTCGGTGGGGCACGCCTTGGCGCAGGCCGGTTCGAGGCCGTCGCCGATCCGGTCGTAGCACAGCGTGCACTTCCAGGCCCGGCCGTCGTCCTTACGCTGGTCGATGACGCCGTACGGGCAGGCGGGGATGCAGTAGCCGCAGCCGTTGCAGATGTCCTCCTGCACCACCACCGTCCCGAACTCGGTGCGGAACAGCGAGCCGGTCGGGCACACGTCCAGGCAGGCGGCGTGCGTGCAGTGCTTGCACACGTCGCTGGCCATGAGCCACCGGAAGTCGTCGATCCCGTCGTGCGAGACGCCCGGGTCCTGCATGGCCAGCGGCCTGCGCTGCTCGATGAACGCCACATGACGCCAGGTGGACGCGCCCAGCCCCCCGGTGTTGTCGTACGACATGCCGGTGAGGGCGATGCCGTCCTCGGGGATCGCGTTCCACTCCTTGCAGGCCACCTCGCACGCCTTGCAGCCGATGCACACGGAGGTGTCGGTGAAGAACCCCATGCGCGGCGGAGGGTCCTGGTAGCCGGTGTCCTTGGCGGGATCGGTCACATCTGTCTCCCGGTCTGCTCGGTGATCCCGGCGCGGCGGCGGTACTCGGCCACCAGCTCCCGCCGGGCGGGCCCACGGGGACGGCGGCCCGGCCGGATGTCGCAGGCCAGCGCCTTGACCTCCTGGATGTGGACGTTCGGGTCCAGGGACGTGTGGGCCAGTTCGTTGGCGGCGTCGCCGGTGCTGAGGCCGTTGGGACCCCAGTGGTAGGGGAGCCCGATCTGGTGGATCCGGCGGCCCTGCACGGTGATCGGCGTCATCCGGTCGGTCACCAGCACGCGGGCCTCGATGACGTTCCGGGCGCTGACGATCATCGCCCAGCCCAGGTGCGACAGGCCCCGTTCCCGTGCCAGCTCGGGGGAGACCTCGCAGAACATCTCCGGTTGCAGCTCCGACAGGTACGGCAGCCAGCGCGACATCCCGCCCGCCGTGTGGTGCTCGGTCAGCCGGTACGTGGTCGTCACGTACGGGAAGACCGCCGAGCCGCTGGGCTGGAAGACCTCCCGGTCCTGGATGTCGCGGACCGGGTTGCGCTGCTGGCCGTACAGCAGGTTCGGGAACGGAGACTCCTGCGGTTCGTAGTGCGCGGGCATGGGCCCGTCCACCAACCCGGCGGGCGCGTACAGCCACGCCTTGCCGTCGGCCTGCATGATGAACGCGTCCGTGCCCGCCAGCGCGTCCGGGCCCTGCGCGCCGGGCTCGGGCCGGAAGTCCGGGGGCTTGGTCTCCTGGAAGTCGGGCACGTCGGGCCCCACCCAGCGACGGCGTTCGGGGTCCCACGACAGGTACGCCTTGCGGGGGCTCCACGGACGGCCCTCGGGATCGGCGGACGCCCGGTTGTAGAGGATGCGGCGGTTGGCGGGCCACGCCCAGCCCCACTCGGCCGCCACCCAGTCCTGCTCGCCGCCGGGCCTGCGCCGGTCGGCCTGGTTGACCCCGTCGGCGTACACGCCGCAGTAGATCCAGCATCCGCACGCCGTCGAGCCGTCCGGGGCGAGCCGCGTGTACGACGACAGCGGGCGGCCGTCGGCGTCGTGACCGTTGATCTCCGCGAGCACCGCCTCGGCGTCCGGGTCACCGTGCGCGCCCTCGGTGGGGTAGTCCCACGTCAGGTCGAGCACCGGGCGGTCGCGTTCGTCGGCGGGCCGGGCGGCGAGCTTGGCCCGGATGATCCGCCCCAGGTGGTAGGCGAACCACAGCTCGCTGCGGGCGTCCCCGGCGGGCTCGACCGCCTGCCGGTGCCACTGCAGGAGCCGCTGGGTGTTGGTGAAGCTGCCGGACTTCTCGGTGTGGGCGGCGGCGGGCATGAAGAACACCTCGGTGGCGATGTCCTCGGTGCGCAGCTCCCCGGACTCAATCTCCGGGCCGTCCTTCCACCAGGTGGCGCTCTCGATCAGCGAGAAGTCCCGGACGACCAGCCAGTCGAGGTTGGCCATGCCGAGCCGCTGCAACCGGGCGTTGGCCGAACCGACCGCCGGGTTCTCGCCCAGCAGGAAGTAGCCCTTGCACCTGCCGTCGAGCTGTTCCAGGACGGTCTGGTACGTGCCGTGGTCGCCGGTCAGCCGGGGCAGGTGGTCGAAGCAGAAGTCGTTGTCTGCCGTCGCCGTGTCGCCCCACCACGCCTTGAGCAGGCTGACCAGGTAGGAGCGCATGTCGCCCCAGTAACCCTTGCCGGTGCCCTCCGCCTCGACGAACGTGTCGAGGCTCTGCTCCTCGTGGGCGTGTGGCATGGGGATGTACCCCGGCAGCAGGTTGAACAGCGTCGGGATGTCCGTCGAGCCCTGGATGGAGGCGTGGCCCCGCAGCGCCAGGATGCCGCCGCCCGGCCGCCCGATGTTGCCGAGCAGCGCCTGCAGGATCGCCGCCGTCCGGATGTACTGCACGCCGACCGTGTGCTGCGTCCAGCCGACCGAGTACACGAACGACGTCGTCCGGTCGCGGCCGGAGTTCTCGGTGACCAGCTCGCAGACCTTGCGGAAGGTGTCCTGGGGCACGCCGCAGACCTGCTCCACCATCTCGGGCGTGTAGCGGGCGAAGTGCCGCCTGAGGATCTGGAACACGCACCGGGGATGTTGCAGCGTCTCGTCCGTCCGTACCCGCAGGCCCTCGGCGGTCACGTCCGCGCCGCCCGAGCCGTGCGCCTCCCCGCGCGCCGCCTTCCGTGCCGTGGGATGGGACCCCTTCGTGCCCGCCGCCGCCGTGACGTCCGCGCCCTCGTACCGCCAGGACGCGAAGTCGTACGTACGGGTCTCGTGGTCCAGCCCGGAGAACAGGCCGTCGAGGTCCTCGGTGTCCTGGAAATCCTCGCTCACGATCGTGGCGGCGTTGGTGAAGGCGAGGACGTACTCACGGAAGTACTTCTCCTGCGTGAGCACATGGTTGACCAGACCGCCGAGGAACGCGATGTCGGAGCCCGCGCGCAGCGGCACGTGGATGTCGGCGAGCGCGCTGGTCCGCGTGAACCGCGGGTCCACGTGGACGACCGCCGCGCCCCTGGCCTTCGCCGCCATGACCCACTGGAACCCGACCGGATGGCACTCGGCCATGTTCGAGCCCTCGATGACGATGCAGTCGGAGTTCTGCAGGTCCTGCTGGAAGGTGGTGGCGCCGCCGCGCCCGAAGCTGGTCCCCAGACCGGGGACGGTGGCGGAGTGTCAAATGCGCGCCTGGTTCTCGATCTGGATGGCGCCGAGCGCGGTGAACAGCTTCTTGAGGAGGTAGTTCTCCTCGTTGTCGAGGGTCGCCCCGCCGAGGGAGGCGAACCCGAGGGTGCGGCGCAGCGGGGTGCCGTCCGCGTCGGCGTCCTGCCAGCCCGCCGCCCGCGCCGCGATCACCCGGTCGGCGATCATGTCCATCGCGGTGCCGAGGTCGAGCCGCTCCCAGCCGGTGCCGTACGGACGCCGGTACAGCACGTGCTGCTCGCGGGCCGGGCCGGTGGTGAGCTGGAGGCTCGCCGAGCCCTTGGGACACAACCGGCCCCGTGAGATCGGCGAGTCGGGGTCGCCCTCGATCTGGGTGACCCGCCCGTCCCGGACGTACACCTTCTGCCCGCAGCCGACCGCGCAGTAGGGGCACACCGACCTGACGACCTCGTCGGCCTCGGCGGTGCGGGGCCGCAGCCGCTCGGTGCGCGCGCTGCGCGCCGCCGCGCCGCGGCCCGTCCGGTCGGCGCCGGTGAGCTGCCGGTACACCGGCCAGCGCCCGATCCCCCTCATGTCGGCGGCACCTACCCACCCGGCCCGTCCCCATGCGCCCGGAACGCCGCACATGAACGGCCCTTGACCGGGTACGCGCACCGCGAACCCACCGACATCCACGGACATCAGGACGAGGAGGACGACATGGCGCAGAAGGTCAGCGAGGTCATGACCCCGGTCCCGGTCACCGTGCCTCCCGAGGCGTCGCTGGTCGAGGCCGCCGACCAGATGCGGCGGCACGGCATCGGCGACGTCCTCGTGGCGGAGGGCGAGATGCTGCGCGGGCTGGTGACCGACCGGGACATCGTGGTCCGCGCGGTGGCCCACGGACGCGACATGGCCACGACGAAGGTGTCGGAGGTGTGCAGCTCCGACCTGGTCACCGTCGAGCCCGCCGACGACGCCGACACCGCCGTGCGGCTCATGCGCGAGCACGCCATCCGCCGGGTCCCCGTGGTGGACCACGGCCGGGCGATCGGCGTGGTGTCCATCGGGGACATGGCGATCGAGCGGGACACCCGGTCGGTGCTGTCCGACATCAGCGCGCAGCCGCCGACGACCTGACGGCCCCGGCGCGGCGGACCTCCTAGACTGCCGTACCTCGTAGCCCGAGCTCACCGAGGATGGGGCGTCCGTGATGCGCTGGAGCCAGTTGTACGCGCCGACCCTGCGGCAGGACCCCGCCGACGCGGCGGCGGCCGGCCACCGGCTGCTGGTGCGGGCCGGGTTCGTCCGCCAGCTCATGGCCGGTCACTACTCGCTGCTGCCGCTGGCGGTCCGCGTGCGCGCGAAGGTGATCGAGGTGATCCGGGCGGAGATGACCCGGATCGGGGCGCAGGAGATCCTGCTCCCGGCGCTGCACCCGGCGGACCTGTGGCGGCGCACCGGCCGCTGGGACGTCATGGGCGAGGAGATGTTCCGGCTGACCGACCGCCGGGGCGCCGACCTGGCCCTGGGGATGACGCACGAGGAGGTCGTCGCGGCGGTGGCGGCCGAGCTGGGCTCCTACCGGCGGCTGCCGCAGATCTGGTACCAGTTCCAGACCAAGTTCCGCGACGAGCCGAGGCCGCGGTCCGGGCTGATCCGGGTCCGCGAGTTCACCATGAAGGACTCCTACAGCCTGGACCTGGACCCGGCCGGGCTCGACCGGTCCTTCGCGGCGCACGCGGAGGCCTACCGCCGGATCTTCGCGCGGCTCGGCATCCCCGTGATCGAGGTGGAGGCGTCCAGCGGCGCCATGGGCGGCAGCGACTCGGTGGAGTTCATGTGCCCGTCCGACGCGGGCGAGGACGTGGTGGTGCGCTGCCCCACCGGGGACTACGCGGCGAACGTGGAGAAGGCCACCTCCCGGCTCGCGCCGGTCGAGGACGGGCCGGGGCTGCCCGCGCCGGAACGGTTCGACACCCCGCACGCCCGCACGATCGAGGAACTGGCCCGGCTGCACGACGTGCCCGCCGATCGCCAGATCAAGACCCTGGTCCACGTCGTGGACGGGCGGCTCACCCTCGTCCTGCTGCGCGGGGACCACGCCCTGGTGGAGCAGAAGCTCACCGACGCGACCGGGGCCGTCTCGCTGCGGCCCGCGCACCAGGAGGAGATCGTCGCGGCCCTCGGCGCCGAACCGGGCAGCCTGGGCGCCGTCACCACGACGCTGCCCAAGGACCCGGCGATCCCGGTCATCGCCGACGAGGCCCTGCGCGACCGCCGAGACATGACCACCGGGGCCAACACCGACGGGGTCCACGTACGCGGCGTGGACGTCGCCCGGGACATCGCCGTGGACCGGTGGGCCGACCTGCGGGAGGTGCGGGCGGGGGAGCCCTGCCCCCGCTGCGGCACGCCGCTGGAGGCGGTGACGGCGATCGAGGTCGGCCACATCTTCAAGCTCGGCCACCGGTTCACCGAGGCGCTGGGCGTCAAGGTGCTGGGGCCCGACGGCGCGGAGGTCACCCCGATCATGGGCTCGTACGGCATCGGGGTCGAACGGGCGATGGCCGCCATCGTGGAGGCCGGTCACGATGACGCCGGGATCGTCTGGCCGGTCGCGGTGGCCCCGTTCGAGGTCGTGGTGACCCTGCTCAACCCCGGTGACGACGCCGTGCGGACGGCCGCCGAGGACCTCTACCGGACGCTCGCCGAGGCCGGTGTGGACGTGCTCCTGGACGACCGCGACGAACGCCCCGGGGCGAAGTTCACCGACGCCGAACTCATCGGCATCCCGTACCGGGTCACCGTCGGCAGGCGCGGCGTCGACGCGGGCACCGTCGAGGTCAAGGCCCGCGCCACCGGCGACACCCTCACGGTGCCGGTCGCCGAGGCCGCCGACCGCGTCACGGCCCTGCTGCACGCGTGAGGGGCGGGGCCGCACGGCCCCGCCCCTCGCCGGCGCGTCAGGACTGGGCGCCCTCCTCGGGGAGGTCCTCCAGCAGGTCGTCGAACTCGCCGTCCTTCACCCCGGCGACGAACGCGTCCCACTCCGCCTCGGTGAAGTAGAGGGTGGGGCCGTCCGGCTCGGCGGCGTTCCGCATGGTGATCGCCTGGGATCCGGGGGGGAAGACCTTGTTGTCCTTGCGGTGCTCGTCGGGGACGTCGGCGGCGTCGATGAACTCGATGATCACGCCGTCCGCGCCGTCCTGCTCGGTCACAGTCACACTTCCTTCGGTCGCTGACCCGTCCGGCTCGCTATGGTCGGCCCGCGCTCCCGCGTCACGCAAGGACATTCCCCGAATCCGTGGCGTGCTCACCCGGTTTCGACCAGTTCGCGGGCAGGTGCGGCCTCCTCCCGGATGCCGTACCGGCGGTGGACGCGGGCCAGCGGCCCGGGAGCCCACCAGTTGGCCCGGCCCAGCAGCCGCATGGTGGAGGGCACCAGCACCATCCGCACCAGGGTGGCGTCCACGGCGATGGCGATGACCATCCCGACGCCGATCAGCTTGATGAACGAGATGCCCGACAGCGCCAGCCCGCCGAGCACCACGAGCAGCAGCAGCGCGGCGCTGGTGATGATGCCGCCGGTGCGCTGGATCCCCGACGCGATGGCGGCGCCGGTGTCGCCGGTGAGGTCGTACTGCTCGCGGATCCGCGACAGCAGGAAGACCTCGTAGTCCATGGACACCCCGAACAGCAGCAACAGCATCAGGATCGGCATCGCCGGGGCGATGGTGCCGGTGGCGGTGAAGTCCAGGGGGCCGGACAGGTTGCCGTCCTGGAAGATCCACACCACCGCGCCGAACGCCGCGCCGAGCGACAGCAGGTTCATCACGATCGCCTTGAGCGGCAGCACCAGCGACCCGAACGCCAGGAACAGCAGCACGAAGATGGCCGCCCCCACCAGCAGCGCCACCCACGGCAGCGTCGCGCCGAGGCTGTCGAGCTGGTCCATCGTCGCGGCCGTGTCACCGCCCACGTGGACCTCAGTGCCCGGCGGCGCGGGCACGTCGCGGACCCGGTCCACCACGTCGCGGGCGGCCTGCGACTGGGAGTCGCCCCGGTGGGTGAGGGCGATGCGGGACGCGTCCGGGGCGGTGCCGGTCACGGTCGCGCCGGTCACCCCGGGCACCTGCCGGAGCCGCTCGGCGTACGCGGCGGCGTCCGTTCGGCCGTCGACGACCACCGTGATCGGGCTGGTGGTGTTGCGCGGGAACTCCCGTTCCAGGGTCTCGCTGACGACGCGGGCGTCGGTGCCCTCCGGCAGCACCCGGGTGTCCACGCCGCCCCAGTTGATCCCCAGGAACGGCGCGCCCAGGGCCAGCAGCAGTGCGGTGGCGGCCACGGCGTAGGCGACCGGGCGGCGCATCACGGCGTGCGCCAGCCGGTGCCAGGCGCCCTCCCCGCCGGTGGCGCGTGCCCGCGCGGGCCTGCGGCGGCGTACCGACAGCGCGTTGATGCGCGGCCCCAGCACCGCCAGCAGCGCGGGCAGCAGGGTCAGCGCGGCGACCATGTCGACCAGGACGGTCGCCACACCGCCGTAGCCCATCGACTTCAGGAAGATCTGCGGGAACAGGACCAACCCGCCCATCGAGATCGCCACCGTGACCCCCGAGACCAGCACGGTGCGCCCGGCGGTGGCCATGGTGGCGGCGAGGGCGTCCTCCACCGCGTCGGTCCGGGCCAGCTCCTCGCGGAACCGGGCGACCACGAACAGCCCGTAGTCGATCGCCAGTCCCAGGCCGAGGAAGGTGGTGATGTTGACCGCGAAGATCGACACATCGGTGACCAGGGCGATGGCGTGCAGGGCGGTGAACGAGCCCAGGATCGCGGTCAGCCCGGTCACCAGCGGCATCGACGCCGCCACCAGCCCCCCGAAGATCACCACCAGCAGCACCAGCAGGATCGGCATCGCCAGCATCTCCGCGCGGGCGATGTCCCCGCCGACCCGCCCGTTGATGGCGTCCTCGGCCCCGAGCGAGCCGCCCACCTTCACGGTCAGCCCGCCGGCGTCGTCCAGCGTCTCCTTGACCGCCTCGAAGTTGTCCTGCCGCTCGGCGCTGTCGCGGCCGGCCATCTGCAGGACGGCGTAGGTGCGGGTGCGGTCGGCGTTGACGAACTGCGGCGACCCGGTCGAGTAGTACGTGACCGCCGCCGCGACCCGGTCCTTCGGCAGCGCGGCGAGTGCCCCTGTGACCGCCGCGCGGAAGGCCGGGTCGTCGGCGCTCCGGCCTCGTGCGTCCTCGTACAGCAGCACCACGTCGGCCTCCGAGCGCGGCAGCGCCCGCTCGGCGACCTCGACGGCGCGGGCGCTCTCGCTGCCCGGGGTGCGGAAGCCGTCGGCGGAGGTCAGCGCCCCGAACACGCCGGTGCCCCAGACCCCCGCGACGATCGTCGCGGCCAGCGCCGCCAGCAGCACCGGCCAGCGCCGCCGGTAGACCAGGCGGCCCCATCTCTCCAACATGGAACTCTCCCGAGAAGTTATCTGCTTTCGTTCAGATGAACGGCGTTAACGGTGAATCATGTAGACTCTCGCATACGGCGTTAACTTCCGTCAACGCCGTTGGTGCGGGATCATCGGGGCCGGAACGAAGGGGAGGCGGCACAGGAGATGCCCGAGACGCGACGCGACCGGCTGCGGGCCGCGACGGTGCTGGAGATCACGCAGACCGCCCGGCGGCTGCTGGTCGACCAGGGCCGGGACGCGGTGACCCTGCGCGCCATCGCCCGGGAGATGGGGATGACCGCCCCCGCCCTGTACCGGTACTTCGACAGCCACTCCGAGCTGCTCGGCCGGGTCATCGGCGACGTGTACAACGACCTCACCGACGACCTGCGGACCGCGATCCGCGCCGTGCCGCCCAGCGACGTGAGCGGCCGGGTGCTGGCCGCCTCCCGGCAGTTCCGCCGCTGGTCGCTGGACCACCCGCGCGAGTACGGCCTGCTGTTCGGCAGCCCGACCCCGGGGTCCGACGTCGATCCGGGCGACTTCGCGGCCGCGTGCTCGCGCCGGTTCGGCCAGACGTTCCTGACCCTGTTCGTCGAGGTGTGGCAGCGGGGGCCGTTCCCGGTGCTCGCCGACGAGGAGATCGACCCGGGGATGCGCGGCCAGCTCGACCGGTTCCGCGCCGACAACGGCACCACGCTCCCGCTGGGCGCGGTGCTGGTCTTCCTCCAGTGCTGGGTACGCCTGCACGGCATCGTCAGCCTGGAGGTCCTCGGCCACCTGGACTTCGCGCTGGACGACGCGGCCCCGCTGTTCGAGCTGTCGCTGTCGGAGCTGGCCGAACGGCTGGGCCTGACCTACACACCGCCCGCCTGACCCGGCCACCCTCAGGTCCACGCCATCGCGACCACGGCGTTGGCGACCGCCAGGCCGCCCGCCCCGAACCGGCCGGCACGCCGCCGCGCCTCCGGACGCCGCCGCGCCCACAGCAGGCACCCCACCACCCCGGCCGCCACCACCGTCTTGACGGCCATCTTCGGCCCGTTGACCGGCAGGTCCAGCCCCGCCCGCACCGCCACCAGCAGGACGCCCGTGCCCAGCATCGCCGCCGCCGCGCCCAGCACGACACGGCCCGTGCGCGGATGCGTCGGCGGCCCGGCCACCAGCCCGCCGAGCAGCGTCGCCAGCGCGGCGAAGTGGCACCCGAACAGGATCACGCGGATCGTTTCCATGCCGACCAGCGTCCGGGCGGCCCCGGGGGCGGCGCCTCCGCCGGGCGGCCCGTGCGGGCGGCCACCCGGCGGACCGGCCTCCTCCACCTGGAGGAGGTCCCGGCGGGCCCGTCCCGCCTACGATCGGGAACGTGCTGACCCGCTGGATGGAACAGGTCTTCGACGACCGGCTCGCCCCCGCCCGGGTCGTCCTCCTGGCGGTCCTGGCGCTCGGCGACCTGCGGCTGGTGCACCGGCCCGACGACGCCACCGGCTGGGTGCTGGCCCTGGCCGCGCTCGCGGTGGCCCTGACGGCCGGCTACATCCCGGTGCTCGCCGCCGTCACCGTGTCGCTGCTGCTGCCGCTGGGCGACCGGCTCGGCACCAACGTCGGGATCCCGATCAAGGCGATGATCGTCCTGGTGCTGTTCGAGGTGGCGCTGCGGGCGTCCGGCCGCCGCGCCGTCGCGGGCGTCGCCGCCTCGGCCCTGCTGGTGGGCGTGCACGTGATGGCCAACAACGCCGACCACCCGGCCTCGACCTTCTACCGGCTCGGCGTCCTGGTGGGCGTCCCGCTGCTGCTCGGCGCGTACGTCCGGCTGACCCGCCAGCACGCCGCCCAGGCCCGCGAACGCGCGGCCGAGGAACGCCGCCGCCGCCACTCCGAGACCGCCGCCGCGCGGGCCGCCGAACGCACCGCCATCGCCCGGGAGCTGCACGACCTGGTCGCCCACCACGTGTCGTCCATGGTGCTGCGCGTCGGCGTCGCCCGGCACGTCCTGCCCGACACCGACCCACGGGTCACCGAGGTCCTCGACGACCTGCACTCCTCGGGCACGGCCGCGCTCGCCGACCTGCGCCACCTGGTGTCGGTGCTGCGCGACCCGGCCTCCGGGCTCGGCATGCTGCCCGTCGAGCCCGAGAGCCTGCCCGGCGCGCTGCACGCCGCCGCCGAACGCGGACGCCAGGCCGGGGTCGCCATCGAGGCGGACATCGACCCGGCGGTCGCCCTGCTGGACGACGTGCGCGGCCTGGCCCTGCTCCGCCTCGCCCAGGAGGGCCTCGCCAACGTCGCCAAGCACGCCGGCCCGCAGGCCAGCGCCACCATGACCGTCCGGCTCACCGGCACGACGCTCCGGCTGAACATCGACGACGACGGCGGCCTGCGCACCGGCCCGCCACCCCCGTCCCGCCCCGGCCACGGCCTGATCGGGATGACCGAACGCGTCGAGCTGCTGGGCGGCAGCCTGTACGCCGGGCCCCCGGCGGGCGGCGTGGGCTGGCGGCTGGCCGCCGAGCTGCCGATCCCCGTCACCGTGGAGGGCGCGGCGTGATCCGCGTCCTGCTCGTGGACGACCAGCACCTCGTGCGGATGGGCCTGCGGATGCTCTGCGAGGCGGCCCCCGACCTGCAGGTTGTGGCCGAGGCCGGCGACGGCCGCGACGCCGTCCGCCTGGCTGCCGAGCACGTCCCCGACGTCATCCTGATGGACCTGCGCATGCCCGGCGTGGACGGCATCACCGCCACCCGCCGCATCATGGCCGAACGCCCCACGTCCCGCGTCGTCGTCCTCACCACCTTCGACGACGACGACCACCTCTACCCGGCCCTGGCGGCGGGCGCCTTCGGCTTCCTCGTCAAGGACTCCCCACCCCAGGAGTTGCTCCGGTCCATCCGCATGGCCGCCGACGGCGACGCCCCCTACAGCCAGGCCGTCCTCGCCCGCCTGGTCGACCGCGCCGTCCGGGCCCGCACCGAACCCACTCCCGAACCCGCCGACCTCCCCGACCTGACCCCTCGCGAACAGGAGGTCCTCGAACTCGTCGGCGAGGGCCTGTCCAACCGCGAAATCGCCGAACGCCTCCACCTCGGCGTCACCACCGTCAAAACCCACGTGGCCAGCCTCATGCGCAAAACCGGCTGCCCCAACCGAATCCGCCTGGCCGTCCTGGCCGCCCAAACCGGCACCACCACCTGACCCACCCTCGGGTTCGCTTCCGTTCGGGAGATGAACGGTCACACCATGTCGTTGTTCACGACCAGAGGACGAGCTTCGCCGTTGCGGCGCGCCCGTATGGCGGGAGCTGAGGCGGTCGGGGAAATCGACCTGCGTACGCCGGGCGGTCGTTCTGGTATGACGCCCAGCATGGTGAGCGGCGGGTAGCCGGGACGGCACACGACGACGTTGGGCATCCTAGGACGCTCTGCGAAACTTCCGGAGGCGCCGGTGACGAATGACGAAGCTCTGTTGATGGCTGCCCTCACGGGTGCCCGCACGTCCGCC
>DATADI010000489.1:0-6172 GCA_036258615.1 Thermomonospora sp.
GTGGGGCCGCGCGGGCGGCTGCGGCTGCACGCGGCGCTGACGGCGGTCGGGGCGACCGCGCTGGTGACCACGCCGTGCGGGGCGATGGACTTCCTGGCCCGCCTGCACATGGAGTTCCTGCTCGACCCGCTGGACCTGGAGCTCGACCACATCCTGCTCGTCGGCGAGATCCCCTCCCCGGGCACGTACGCGCAGCTCGCGGCGGAGTTCGAGGCGTCGGTACGGGAGCTGTACGCCGATCCGTTCTTCGGGGCGGCGGTGGCGCAGCGCGCACCCTCGGACGCGGTGCTCACCCCGGTCCGTGACGGTCTGCTGGGGCTCGCGCCGCTCGGCAAGGACGCCGTGCTGGAGCCCCCGTACGACGAGGGCCTCGCCGAGGTGGTGGTCACGCCCGCCTGGCACTCGGCGTTCGGCGACGTCACGCTGCGCACCGGCCAGGTCGTGCGGCCGGCGGGCGGTGAGGAGGGCGTGCCCTCCCCGGCGCACACGGTCGGGGAGCACGTGATGATCCGGGGCCGCTGGGTGTCGATCCCCAGGGTCGCGGCGGCGCTGGCCCGGATCGACGGGATCAGCCGGTGGGAGCTGCGGATCTCCCGGGCGGGCACCCTCGACGCCGCCGCGCTGCACGTCACGTTCGACCGCGCCACGCTGGTGGAGAACCCGATGTGGCGGTCGCGGATCGTGCAGGCGCTGGCGGCGCTGACCCCCGTGACCATCGGTGTCGTCGTCGAGCCCGAGGTGTCCGAGGACCGCGCGCCCGGCCGGGTCGTGGACGAGCGCGGCCACCACCTGGGCCGCGACCGGGCCCGGGTGTAGGGGCGGCCATGGAGCCACGGCCGGTGCCGGACTGGAGGACGATCCCGCGCATGTTGCGCGACCAGGCCGCCGCGCACGGCGACGCCGAGGTCGTCGCCGTCGACGACGTGCGGCTGACCCTGGCGGAGCTGGCGCGGAGGGCGGGCGCGGTGGCCCGTGGGCTGATGGCGCTCGGCGTCTCCCCCGGCGACCGCGTCGCGGTGTGGGCCCCCAACACCCCCGGCTGGGTGGTCACCGCGTACGGGGCGTGGGACGCGGGCGGGGTCGTCAGCCCGCTGTCCACCCGGTTCCGGGGCCTGGAGGCGCGGGAGCTGCTGCGCAGGGTCGACGCCAAGGTGCTGTTCGTCGATGAAGGCTTCCTGGACGTCTCCTACCTCGGGATGCTCTCCGAGACCTGTGGCGCGCCCGCCGCCGGACGTCCGTACGCCGACCTCCCGGGGCTCACCCACGTCGTCACGTACGGGCCGGTGCCCCAGGATCGGCCCGGGGTGATGGGCTGGGAGGAGTTCCTGGCGGGCGGGGCGGCCGTCCCGCCCGGCGCGGCCGAGGAACGGGCGCTGGCGACCGGCCCGGACGACCTGGCCTCGATCATGGCGACCTCGGGCACCACCGGAACCCCGAAGGGCGTCATGCTGCACCACGCCCAGTTGCTGCGCGGGTACTGGGACTGGGCGGAGGTCGTCACCCTCCGGGAGGGCGACCGGTACCCGATCATCGCGCCGTTCTCCCACGGCTTCGGCCTGAACGCGGGCCTGCTGGCGTGCGTGCTGCGGCGGGCCACGATGATGCCGGTGGCGGTGTTCGCGCCGGACGCCCTGATGGAGATGGTCGAACGCGACCGGGTCAGCGTCCTGGCGGGCCCGCCGACGCTGTTCCACCGCGTGCTGGCCGAGCTGGCGGGCGGCGGGCGCGACGTGTCCTCGCTGCGAGTGGCGATCTGCGGGGCGGCGGCGGTGCCGCCCGAGCTGGTCCGGCGGCTGCGGGAGACGGCCGGCGTGGAACGGATGATCAACGCGTACGGGCTGATGGAGGGCACCGTGGTGGCGATGACGAGGGCCGGGGACCCGGTCGAGGTCGTCGCGCGCACCACCGGCCGCCCGATGCCCGGCGTGTCGGTGCGGATCGTGGACGACGACGGCCGGGACCTGCCGCCCGGCGAGCGCGGCGAGATCCTCGTCGGCGGGTACGGTGTCATGCGGGGCTACTGGCGCGACCCCGAGCGCACCGCCGAGGCGATCGACCCGGACGGCTGGCTGCACACCGGTGACGTCGGCACGCTGGACGAGCACGGCAACCTCGCGATCGTGGACCGCAAGAAGGAGATGTTCATCGTCGGGGGCTTCAACGTCTACCCGGCGGAGATCGAGGCGCTGCTGCTGCGCTGCCCCGGCGTCGGCCAGGCGGCGGTGGTCGGGGTCCCGGACGAGCGGTCCGGGGAGGCCGGTGCGGCGTTCGTGGTGCCGCGCCCCGGACACGGCCTGGAGCCCTCGGCCGTCATCGCCTGGGCGCGGGAGAACATGTCCAACTACAAGGTGCCGCGCCGGGTGGAGGTCGTGGAGGCCCTGCCGGTCAACGTGAACGGCAAGGTCGACAAGCTCGCCCTGCGGGCGCGGGCGACCGCCTGACCCTCTTCAGCGCCTCGGCCGCCACTGGACGAGGGTCAGCTCATCGTCCACGTCCTCGAAGACGGCCTCGACGGGCATCCCCGGTGTCAGCTCGGCGGGATCGCCCTCGACGAGGTTGCCGTACATGAGCAGGTCGTCCCCGTCGTCGAGACGTACCAGCACCACCGGGAACGGCACCTCGTCGCGCATGCCCGGAAGGAACGCCTGGTGGTTGACGATCCAGCTGTAGACGCGGCCGGTTCCCAGGGCCCGCGTCCAGGTGGACACCCGGGACCGGCAGCGGTTGCAGACCGACCGCGCCGGGAACCGCAGCGTCCCGCATCCGCCGCAGCGCTGCACGGTCAGCTCGTGGCGGCGCACCGCCTCCCACCAGGGGGCCGAGTCACGGTCGGGCTCCGGCCGGACGCCGCGCAGCCGCCCGGTCACCGGTCGGCCCTCAGGATCAGCGCCGAGGTGCCCGCCAGGACATAGCCGGGCTGGGCGGTGGACAAGGCGACCTCGGCACCGGGCACCTGCCGGTCACCGGCGGTCCCGCGGAGCTGGGCGACCGCCTCGGCGATGTGGTTGATGCCGTGCACGTATCCCTCCGACAGGAATCCGCCGTGTGTGTTGACCGGTAGCTCCCCGTCGAGGGCGATGGCTCCGGAGGCCGCGTACGGGCCGCCCTCGCCCTTGGTGCAGAAGCCGTAGTCCTCCAGCTGGACGAGCACCGAGTAGGTGAAGCAGTCGTACAGTTCGGCCACGTCGATGTCACCGGGCCCGACACCGGCCATCGCGTACAGGCGAGGCGCGACGCGGGCGGCCTCGGTGACGGTGAAGTCGGTGCCGGTACCGGAGAAGAAACTGTCACCGCCGCCCCACACCGCCCCCGACACCAGCACCGGCGGCCACCGCAGGTCACGGGCCCGCTCGCGGGAGGTCACGACGACCGCGCAGGCCCCGTCGGTCTCCAGACAGCAGTCGAGCAGCCGCAACGGCTCGGCGATCCAGCGTGAGGCCAGGTAGTCGTCCAGGGTGATCGGGTCGCGCTTGAGGGCGCGCGGGTTCTTGACCGCGTTGGCGCGCTGGGTGACGGCGATGTGGCCGAGCTGCTCGCCGGTCGTCCCGTAGGCGTTCATGTGCGCGCGGGCGAACATGGCGAACTGCTGCGGCGGCGCGAGATGCCCGTACGGGGCCTGGTACTGGACGTCGTAGAGCGGCGCGGGGCCACGGCCGGTGCCGCCCATCCGGAACTCCGAGCGGGCGTTGATCGCGCGGTAGCACACCACCGTCCGGGCCACGCCGGCGGCGACCGCCATCGCCGCCTGGCCGACCACCGAGTGCGAGACGCTGCCGCCGCCGAACTGGTCCAGGTACCAGGTCACCTCGGGCACGCCCAGCGCGGGCGCCACCACCCACGGCGGGGTGGAGTCGCCCACCCGGTGGGTCGCGAGCGCGTCCACGTCGTCCACCCCGAGCCCGGCGTCGTCGAGCGCGGCGAGGATCGCGTCCACCGCCAGGGTCAGCGTGGAGACGCCCGAGTCCCGGCTGAAGGGCGTGTAGCCGACCCCGGCGATCGCGGCACGGTCCCGGAACACCATCGGCCTCCTCTTCCCGAGCAAGCGCTTGGCCAAGAGCCTAGGCGTGGACCCGGAGGCTGTCAACGACGGGGCCCGCCCGGGGACCTAGGACCCCACCGGGACCTTCGACCGAAACGCGCCCGGAGGCGGCCCGAGCGGAACAGACCCGGCCTCCGGGGCCTTTCAATGGGTGATGCGAGCGACGGCGGCCCTCGGGTTGACACCCCGAACGGGGCCGCCCTATCGTCCAAGCAAGCGCTTGGCTAAGAGAAGGGACCGGCTCGATGGGTGCTCAGGCCGCCCCCGGCGCCGTGTCCGCGCCCGCCGACCGGCCCCCCGGCCAGAAAGCAGGACGGCGCATGCCCGGGTCGCCCAACGGCTCGTCCGCGAGATCCGTGTCCTCCGTGACATCCGTGACATCCGTGACACCCGTGTCCGACATCGACGGCGCGCGGTTCCGCTCCGTGCTCGGCCGCTTCGCCACCGGCGTGGTCGCCATCACCGCGATCGACACGGCGGGACGCCCCGCGGGGCTGGCCGCCAACTCCTTCACCTCCGTGTCGCTGGACCCCCCGCTGGTGGCGTTCTGCGTGGCGCACACCAGCGGCACCTGGCCCCGGCTGCGGGCGGCCGAAACGCTGTGCGTCAACATCCTCGGCCAGGCCCAGGAGGAGGTGTGCCGCCGGATGGCCGCCCGGGGCGGCGACAAGTTCGCCGGGCTGGACTGGGACCTGTCCCCCGGCGGCGCGCCGATCCTCAGGGGGGCGCTGGCCTGGATCGAGTGCTCGGTGCAGAGCGAGCACACCGCGGGCGACCACGACATCGTGGTCGCGCGGGTGCACCGGCTCGACCGGCACCACGACGGCGACCCGCTGGTGTTCTACCGGGGCGCCTACGGCACCTTCGATGGCTGACACCCGGGGCGGCGACCTGGCGGCGTTCCGCGCCGAGGTCCGGGAGTGGCTGGCCGCCAACCTCACCGGGGAGTTCGCCGCCGCGCGCGGGCTGGGCGGCCCCGGCCGTGAGCACGAGGGCCACGAGATCCGGCTCGCCTGGGAACGGCGGCTGGGCGAGGCGGGCTGGACGTGCCTGGGCTGGCCCGTCGAGCACGGCGGGCGCGGCGCCACCCTCGAACAGCAGGTCGTGTTCTTCGAGGAGTACGCGCGGGCGGACGCCCCGCACCGGGTCGGGCACATCGGCGAGGGGCTGGTCGGCCCGACCCTCATCGACGTCGGCACCGAGGAACAGCGACGCCGGTTCCTGCCCCCGATCCGGCGCGGCGAGGAACTGTGGTGCCAGGGCTACTCCGAACCCGAGGCGGGCTCCGACCTGGCCAACGTGCGGACCCGCGCCGAGCGGTCCGGCGACGCGTGGGTGATCCACGGCCAGAAGGTGTGGACCTCGCTGGCGCACGTGGCCGACTGGTGCTTCGTGCTGTGCCGCACCGAGCCCGGCAGCACGCGGCACCACGGGCTGTCCTACCTGCTCGTCCCGCTGCGGCAGCCCGGCGTGGAGGTGCGCCCCATCGTCCAGGCCACCGGCACCAGCGAGTTCAACGAGGTGTTCTTCGACGGTGCCCGCACCGCCCTCGGCAACGTCGTCGGCGCACCCGGCGACGGCTGGCGGGTGGCGATGGCCACCCTCGGGTACGAGCGGGGCGTGTCCACCCTCGGGCAGCAGGTGATGTTCCGGCGGGAGCTGGAGGCCGTGATCGCCGTCGCCCGGGAGACCGGGGCCGCCCGCGACCCGGCGCTGCGCGACCGGCTGGCGCGGTCGTGGATCGAGCTGGAGATCATGCGCTGGACCGCGCTGCGCACCCTGCGGTCGCTGGCCGCCGGACGGCCGGGGCCGGAGGTGTCGATCGCCAAGCTCTGCTGGTCGGAGTGGCACCGGCGGCTCGGCGAGCTGGCCGTGGACGTGCACGGCGCCGCCGGGATGCTCGCCGGGTCGGGGCCGCCGGAGTCCGGTGAGCCGACCGACGCGCAACGGCTGTTCCTGTTCAGCCGGGCGGACACGATCTACGGCGGCTCCAACGAGATCCAGCGCAACATCATCGCCGAGCGGGTGCTCGGCCTGCCGGCGGAGCCGCGGGTGGACAAGGACGTCCCCTGGAAGGACCTCCCCAGGTGAGCGCGAGGAACGCGCGTTTCTGGGCCGCTCGCGTGGGACGCG
>DATADI010000490.1:0-6573 GCA_036258615.1 Thermomonospora sp.
GCCGCCACGCGCCGCGCGCTCCCGGCGGGAGGCGCCGCGGGGCCGCTGGGGGCCGCGGACGGCGGCGCGGGGCTCGGAACGGTGCACCCTCGGCAGCTTGCCCTAGTTTTCCTACCAAATCAATAGGCTAAGGGCACGGCCGTCCCCCGTGCGGATCACGGTGGAAGGGAGTCCGGCGGCGGCCGAGGAGGACCCCCGGCCGTCCGGACGGTGCGGCGGGTCAGCCCGCCAGGTCGTACCCGGCGAGCATGGCCCGCAGCTCGTCGAGGGAGATCAGCCCGTCCCGGTTGTCGTCGGCGATCTCGAACCGGTCCTGGGTCTCGTGCCGGGACCACGACAGCCCCAGCTCCTCCAGGATCAGGGTGAAGCCGACCAGGTCGAGCTGGCCGTCCCCGTCCACGTCCACCCGCCGGAACGCCGTGATGAGCCCGTCGTGGGTCGGTTCAGCGGTCATGCCTCTCCTCGTTCCGGTCGATGTGCCCGCATCATGGCATATCGGCGGCGCGCGACCGGGGCGACACGGCAGGCGCGCGCACGAATCCCATGATGGGCGACAATCGGCCCATGTGGTTCGGCATCCTGGGCGCCACCGAGGTGACACTTCCGGACGGCGCCCCGGTCACGGTGAGCGGCCCCCGGGTGCGCGCGCTGCTCGCCCTGCTGCTGCTCAGCCCCGGCCGCGTCGTCGCCGTGGACCGGCTGATCGACGGCCTGTACGGCGGACATCCGCCCGCCGGAGCCGCCAACGCGCTGCAGTCCCAGGTCTCCCGGCTGCGCCGGAGCCTGCGCGGCGACCTGGTGGAGTTCCACCCGGCGGGCTACCGGCTCGCGGTCGATCCCGACGCCGTGGACGCGCACCGGTTCGAGCGGCTCGCCGGTGCGGGCCGCCGGGCCCTGGCCTCCGGCGACCACGCCCGCGCGGCGGCGCTGCTGCGCGAGGCGCTCGGGCTGTGGCGCGGGGAGGCGTTGGCCGACGTCACCGACGCGCCGTTCGCCGAGGCGCAGGCCGCCCGGCTGGAGGAGCTGCGCGCGGCGGCCACCGAGGACCTGGCCGAGGCCGCCCTGGCGCTCGGGCAGCACCGCGACCTCGTCGGCGACCTCCAGGCCCTGGTGACCCGGCATCCGCTGCGCGAACGGGCGCGCGGCCAGCTCATGCGCGCCCTGTACGGCTCCGGGCGGCAGGCCGAGGCGCTCGCGGTGTACGAGGACGCCCGCCGCATCCTCGCCGAGGAGCTGGGCGCCGACCCCTCCCCCGAGCTGGCCGCCGTCCACCTCGCGGTGCTCCGCTCGGACCCCGAACCGGCGGCCCCCGCCGTCCCGGCCGCCCCCGCCGCGCCCCGGCTGCCCGCCCAGCTCACCTCGTTCGTCGGCCGGGACGAGGAGCTGCGGCGGATCTCGGAGCTGCTGGACGGGCAGCGGCTGCTCACCCTGACCGGCCCCGGCGGCGCGGGCAAGACCCGGCTGGCGGTGGAGGCCGCCGCCCGGGAGACCGGCGAGGTGAGGTTCGTGGACCTCGCCCCGGTCGGCGACGGGGCCGAGCTGCCCAACGCGGTGCTCGGCGCGCTGGGCCTGCGCGACGCCAGTCTGCTGCCCGCCCCCGGCGAGAGTCCCGCCGACCCGATGGAACGGCTGGTCAGCGCGCTCGGCGAGCGGCGCGTCCTGCTCATCCTGGACAACTGCGAGCAGGTCGTGGACGACGCCGCCCGGCTCGTCCACCGCCTGCTGGGCGCCTGCCCGAACCTGCGGGTGCTGGCCACCAGCCGGGAGGCGCTGGGCATCACCGGCGAGTCGCTGTGGCCGCTGCCGCCGCTGCCGGTCCCGCCGGAGGACGCGTCCGCCGAGGAGGCCCTGACCTACCCGGCGGTACGGCTGTTCGCCGACCGTGCCGCCGCCGTCCGCCCCGGCTTCACCGTGGACGCCGGGAACCTCGGCCTCGTCCTGCGGATCTGCCGCGACCTCGACGGGCTGCCGCTGGCGATCGAGCTGGCCGCCGCCCGGCTGCGGACGCTGTCGCCCGCCGAGGTCGCCGACCGGCTGGACGACCGGTTCCGGCTGCTGTCGCGCGGCAACCGGACGGCCGCGCC
This sequence comes from Thermomonospora sp., assembly GCA_036258615.1. Lineage (GTDB taxonomy): Bacteria > Actinomycetota > Actinomycetes > Streptosporangiales > Streptosporangiaceae > Thermomonospora. The sequence goes on from DATADI010000490.1 coordinate 2,085, forward strand.
CCGGCACCAGACGCTCCGCGCGGTGGTCGAGTGGAGCTGGGACCTGCTGGCCCCGGACGAGCAGGTCCTCGCGCGGCGGCTGAGCGTCTTCACCGGCGGCGTCACGCCGGAGACCGCCGAACGGGTCTGCGGGCTGCCCGCCGACGAGGTGGACGAGCTGCTCGCCGGGCTGGTCGACAAGTCCCTCGTGCACCGCGACGCGACGGCCGAGGGCCGCTACCGGATGCTCGACACGATCCACGCGTTCTGCGCCGAACGACTCGCCGAGGCCGGTGAGCGCGACCGGCTGTACCGGGCGCACGCCGAGCACTTCTTCACGCTGGCTCGTACCGCCGATCCCCACCTGCGCCGCGCCGAGCAGCTCGACTGGCTGGCCCGCCTCACCGCCGAGCACGGCAACCTGCACGCGGCGCTGCGCCGCGCCATCACGTTCGATCCCGCGCTGGCCCTGCGGATGGTGGGGGCGCTGTCGTGGTACTGGTGGCTGCGGGGCCGGGTGGAGGGCGCCCCGCTGGCCGCCGAGCTGGTGTCGGCCGTCCCGGAACCGCCGGACGACCTGGACGAGGAATGGGTGTTGTGCGTGGCCAACGCCGCGTCCGGCCTCGCCCTGGGAGACGACCTGCCGGTCTTCCTCGACCGCGCCGAGGCGGTCCTCAAGGGCGTCGACCGGCCGCTGCGCTGGCCCGCCATGACCGTGTACTGGGCGTTGCTGGCCGGTCCCGACCGCACCGACGCCGCACGCCACCGCATCCAGGTCGGGAACGATCCTTGGTCGCGGGCCCTCAGCCACATGGGCGACGGCTTCCAGTACCAGTTCGCCGGTGAGATGACCGCCGCCGAGCCGTGCTTCGCCGCCGCGTACGAGAGCTTCCGCGCGCTCGGCGACCGGTGGGGCATGGCCAACTCGCTCGACGCGCTGGCCCAGCTCGCCGACTGGAGCGGCGACCGCGACCGGTTCCTCGCGCTGGTCGGCGAGGCCCTGGACCTGGTCGAGCAGCTCGACGCCGACGAGGAGCGCGCCGACCTGCTGGCCCGGCGCGCCATCGGGCTGGTGCGCGCCGGGCGGTACGCCGAGGCGGAGGCCGACTACGAGCTGGCCGCCGAGATCGCCCGCTGGGCCGGGGCGGGCGAGAAGGCCGACGGCATGCACGAGGGCCTCGGCGAGATCGCCCGGCTGCGCGGCGACCTGGCCGAGGCGCGCCGCCGGTACGAGGCCGCCCTGACCACCACGTCCGGCAACTGGTACGTCAGCGGCTGGACCCGGGCGCAGGCGCTCGTCGGCCTCGGCTGGGTCGCCGAGGCCGAGGGCGACGCCGCCGGCGCCCGCGAGCTGCACATGGCGGGCCTGCGGCTGGCCCTGGACCACGGCAACGCCATGTACGCCGCCGACGGCGTGGACGGCCTGGCGGGCGTGGCGGCCCTGGAGGGCGACGCCGAGCGCGCCGCCGTCCTCCTCGGCATCGCCGGAAGCCTGCGCGGCATGCCCGCGTACAGCACCGCCGACGTCTGCCGCGTCACCGAACGGGCCCGCGCCGTGCTCGGCGAGCAGGCGTTCGAGGCCGCCCGGCGGCGCGGCCTGGCCATGGACCGCGCCAAGGCCCTGACGTACGTGGGGGTCTCTGTTACGGCCTGATGTGACATACGTCGCGAAGGGCCCGTTCATGTCACGTCCCGAAGTCCCATCCCGGTCTTCACGGTCGAAAGCGCCCGTCAAGGAGGATGGAGGACGCGGGAATGCTGGGAAGACTCGCGGGGCTCGTGCTACGCCGGAGCCGGGTGGTGCTGGTGGTCGCCCTGCTGCTCACGCTCGCCGGAGGCGCGGCGGGCCCGACCCTGTTCGGCAAGCTGTCGTCCGGCGGGTTCGACGACCCGGGCGCGGAGTCCGGGAAGGCCGCCACCGCCCTGCGCGAGGTGTTCGGGCAGGGCCAGCCGAACGTGGCGATGCTGGTCCGGACGCCGCGCGGGGTCGACGACCCGGCCGCCGCCCGCTCCGGCGCCGCCCTCGCCGGACGGCTGTCCGCCGAGCCCGGGGTGGTGAACGTCACCTCGTACTGGACGTCCGGCCGCGCCGCGCAGCTCCGCAGCCGCGACGGCGGCGAGGCGCTGGTCGTGGCCACCCTCGTCGGGAACGAGAACACCGCCCTCGACCGGCTCGACGAACTGCTGCCCCGCTACGAGGGCACCCGGGACGGGCTGGAGGTCAAGGTCGGCGGCTACACCCGGCTCCAGCTCGAACTGAACGAGCAGAGCCAGAAGGACGCCAAGACCGGCGAGATGATCGCCTTCCCGATCGCGCTGGTGGCGCTGGTGCTGGTGTTCGGCGGCGCGGTGGCGGCCTCGCTGCCGCTGGTGGTCGCCATGATCACCACATTGCTCGGGCTGGGCGTGCTGTGGCTGCTGGCCGGTGTCGGCACCGTCGCGGTGACCTCGGTGAACGTCGTCACCATCCTGGGCCTCGGCCTCGCCATCGACTACAGCCTGCTGATCGTCAACCGGTACCGGGAGGAGTTGCGCGGCGGGCGTCCCACCGACGAGGCGATCCGCGCCACCATGAACTCGGCGGGCCGTACCGTGCTGTTCTCGGCGATCACCGTGGCGGTGGCGCTGGCCGGGCTGGCGGCGTTCCCGCTGCTGTCGCTGCGGTCCATGGCGTACGCCGGGATCACCGTGGCGCTGCTGGCGGCGGTGGCCTCGCTCACCGTGCTGCCCGCGCTGCTGGCCGTCGTCGGGCCGCGCATCGACCGGGGCCGCATCCTCCGCCGCCGCACCCGCACCGTGGAACGCCAGGCCGAGGACGGGTTCTGGCACCGGGTCGCCTCGTTCGTGATGCGCCGTCCGATCCCGATCGCGACCCTCGCCGTGCTCTTCCTGCTGGTGCTCGGGGCCCCGTTCCTGGGGATGAAGGTGGCCTCGCCGGACGAGCGGGTGATGCCGGAGTCCGCCGTGGCCCGGCAGGTGGCGACCACGCTGCGCGCCGAGTTCCCCTCCGGTGAGCAGAACGCCCTGCAGGTCGTCGCGCCGTCCACGGGCGGCGGCGGCCAGGTCGGCGCGTACGCCGCCAGGCTGTCCGGGCTCGACGGGGTCGCCCGGGTGGACACCGTGACCGGCAGCTACGCCGGGGGCCGTCAGGTGATGGCGGCGGGCGCGCAGCACACGCGGTTCGGCAAGGGCCAGGCCGCGTACCTGTCCGTGGTGCCCACGCCCGGCGACGCCGACGACGCCGAGGACCTCGTCCGCGACATCCGCGACACGCCCGCGCCGTTCGCGACGCTGGTCGGCGGCTCGCCGGCGGTCAACATCGACGCCACGGACGCGCTGGTGGACCGGCTGCCGTGGGCGCTGGCGGCGGTCGCGGCGGCCATGGTGGTGCTGCTGTTCCTGCTGACCGGGAGCGTGCTGCTGCCGTTCCTGGCACTGGTGCTCAGCACGCTGAGCCTGACCGCCACGTTCGGGGCGCTGGTGTGGATCTTCCAGGACGGCCACCTGGCCGGGCTGCTGGGCGACTTCACCGTCACCGGCACCATCACCTCCACGGTTCCGGTCATGCTCTTCGCGGTGTCGTTCGGGCTGGCGATGGACTACCAGGTGTTCCTGCTGTCCCGGATCCGGGAGGAGTACGAGGCGACCGGGTCGGGCACCGCCGCCGTGGCCCTGGGCCTCGAACGCATCGGCCGCATCGTCACCGCCGCCGCCGTCCTCATCTCGATCGTGTTCCTGGCCTTCCTCGCCTCGGGGATCACGTTCATGAAGGCGTTCGGCGTGGGGCTTCCGCTGGCGGTCCTCATGGACGCCACCCTCGTCCGGGGCGCGCTGCTCCCGGCGGCGATGCGCCTCGGCGGACGGGCGACCTGGTGGGCCCCCGCCCCGCTGCGCCGCCTGCACGCCCGGTTCGGCCTCCGCGAGGGGGGTGAGGCCCCCGTACCCGCCGAGCGGCCCCTGGCGGACGCCCTACCTCGCGGGTAATCGCCCCGCCTACGTGGGCGGCCTAGCGTCGGAGACGTACCGAGCAACCCTCCAGGAGGAGATCGCGATGACCGCCGTTCGTTCTGTCACCGACGGGGCCCTGTTCACCGACGGCCGGCGGCTGCTGCGCCTGGCGCTGCGGCTGGACGCCGCGCTCACCGCCGCCAACGGCGTCCTCTACCTGACGCTGGCCGGCCCGCTGGAGAGCCTCCTGGGCCTGTCCGCCGGGACCGGCCGGGTGCTCGGGGCGCTCCTGCTGGCGTACGCGGCGGCGGTCTGGGCGGTCTCCATGCCCGCCACCATCCGGCGCGGCGCCGCCCAGGCCGTGGTCGAGCTGAACGCCCTGTACGTGGTGCTGAGCATCGCGGCGGTCGCCACCGGGTGGCTGGACCTGAACACCGTCGGCGGCGTGTGGGGCGTGCTCCAGGCCCTCGTGGTGGCGGGTTTCGCGGCCGTCCAGTACGGCGCGTTGCGCCGCACCCGCTGAACCGCCTCTCCGCAAGGCCCGGCCGGGCTCCCCGGCCGG
>DATADI010000491.1:0-5146 GCA_036258615.1 Thermomonospora sp.
GGCAGAACCTCGTCTGCGTCCTGGAAGGAGACACACGTGGGTAACCCGTGTGCCGTGATCGGCGTCGGGCAGACCGCCTACAAGACAAAACGGCTGGACGTGTCCATGGCCGGGCTGGTGCGGGAGGCGGCGCGGCGGGCCCTCGACGACGCCGGGCTCGACTGGTCCGACATCGACGCGGTGGTCATCGGCAAGGCCCCCGACCTGTTCGAGGGCGTGATGATGCCGGAGGCGTACCTGGCGGACGCGCTGGGCGCGCGCGGCAAGCCGATGATGCGGGTGCACACGGCGGGCTCGGTCGGCGGGTCCACGGCGATCGTCGCGGCGGGCCTGATCCAGAGCGGCGTGCACGACCGGGTCCTCACCGTGGCGTGGGAGAAACAGTCGGAGTCCAACGCGACCTGGGCGCTGACGGTGAACTCGCCGCACACCACGTCCCTGGTGGTCGGCGCGGGCGGCTACTTCGCCCCGCACATCCGCGCCTACATGCGGCGGTCCGGGGCGCCCGACCACATCGGCACGCTCGTCGCCGTCAAGGACCGCCAGAACGCCCTGCACAACCCGTACGCGCACCTGAAGATCCCCGGCATCTCGCGGGAGATGGTCGAGGCCACGCCGATGCTGTGGGAGCCGATCCGGTACCTGGAGACCTGCCCGTCCTCCGACGGGGCCTGCGCGATGGTGCTGGCCTCCGAGGACGCCGCCCGCCGGGCCCCGAACCCGCCCGCCTGGGTCCTCGGCACCGCGATGCGCTCGGAGCCGATCTTCTTCGCGGGCCGCGACACGGTGAACCCGCAGGGCGGCAAGGACGCCGCCGCCGACGTGTACCGCCAGGCCGGGATCACCGACCCGCGCCGGGAGCTGGACTGCGCCGAGGTGTACGTCCCGTTCTCCTGGTACGAGCCGATGTGGCTGGAGAACCTGGGGTTCTGCGGCGAGGGCGAGGGCTGGAAGCTCACCGAGGCGGGCGCCACCGCGATGACCGGCGACATCCCGTGGAACCCGTCCGGCGGAGTGCTGTCGTCCAACCCGATCGGCGCCTCCGGGATGATCCGGTTCGCCGAGGCGGCGCTGCAGGTGCGCGGCATGGCGGGGGACCACCAGGTGGACGGCGCCCGGCGGGCGCTGGGCCACGCGTACGGCGGCGGAGCGCAGTTCTACGCCCTGTGGATCGTCGGCTCCGACCGACCCTGACGTCGGGACACCGTCATGGAGTTCAACCACGCGGACCTGTTCGAGGGGCTGGCGGACGCGATCGGGGAGCGCGTCGCGGTCGTGTGCGGCGACCGGCGGCTCACCTACGCCGGGCTGGACGCCGAGGCCAACCGGCTGGCGCACCACCTGCGGGCGGCCGGGGTGGGGGCGGGGGAGCACGTGGCGATCCAGCTCCGCAACGGGGTGGAGTACGTCACCGCGCTGCTGGCGGCGCTGAAGATCCGGGCGGTGCCGATCAACGTCAACTTCCGGTACGTGGCGGAGGAACTGGCGTACCTGTACCGCGACTCCGACAGCGTCGCGCTGGTCTACGACGTGGAGTTCGACGCGCGGGTCGCCGAGGCCGCCCCCCGCGCGCCTCGCTTGCGGCACTTCCTGGCGGTCGGCGGGGCGTCGTCCGTGCCGGGCGCGGTGCCGTACGCCGACGCGCTGCGCGGGCAGCCCGGCACCCGCGACTTCCCGCCGCGTTCGGGCCGGGACACCTACATCGTCTACACCGGCGGCACCACCGGCATGCCCAAGGGCGTCATGTGGGAGATGGAGCAGATGCTCCTGGCGTTCTGGAACCCCACGACGCCGCGCCCGGGAAAGCCGGAGGACGTCGTCGAGCAGGCCCGCACGTCCGGCCCGATCGTGATGATGCCGGTGGCCCCGCTGATGCACGGGGCCGCGCAGATGGCCACCTGGATCGCCTGGTGGATGGGCGCGACGGTGGTGTACGTCCGCAGGTTCGACGCCGAGGAGGTGTGGCGGACCGTCGAGCGCGAGAAGGTGAACTCGCTGAGCATCACCGGTGACGCGATGGCGATCCCGATGGCCGACGCGCTGGAACGCGGGTCCCATGACCTGTCGTCGTTGTTCGCGTTCGTGTCCACCGGGGCGATCCTCACCGGCACCGTCCGCGAACGGCTGGCGGCGCTGCTGCCGAACGTGATGATCCTCGACCGGTTCGGCTCCACCGAGTCGGGCTCGACGGCCGAGGCGGTGGCGGGGTCGTCTCCGGAGAAGGGCCTGCGGTTCGCCCCCGACGTCGCGGACGTCACCGTGCTGGACGAGTCGCTGCGGCCGGTGCGGCCCGGGTCCGGTGTGCTCGGGCAGGTCGCGCGGTCCGGCCACATCGCCAACGGTTACTACAACGACCCCGCCAAGACCGCGCGGACGTTCCCCGTGGTGGACGGCCGCCGCTGGCTGCTCACCGGCGACATCGCGACCGTGGAGGAGGACGGGTCGATCGCCGTGTACGGGCGCGGCTCGCAGGCCATCAACACCGGCGGCGAGAAGGTGTTCCCCGAGGAGGTCGAGGCCGTCCTCAAGGGGCACCCGGCGGTGTACGACGCGGTCGTGACCGGCGTCCCCGACGAGCGCTGGGGCAGCCGGGTCGCCGCCGTGGTCCAGCCGACCGGGGACCCTCCGACACCCGACGAACTGGACGCGCACTGCCGTACCCGGCTGTCCGGCTACAAGGTGCCCCGCACGTACGCCTTCGTGACGGAGATGAAGCGGTCGCCCGCCGGGAAGGCCGACTACCGCTGGGCGAGGGAGGTCGCCCAGCGGGCCGTCACGTCGTGACCTTCCTGAGGGTCGGTTTCGGTGGCCGCCAAGGCGGTCACAACCTCCGGACGCGGGTTCTCCCCGGTCACCAGGGAGAAGCGAATACAGTTCGGGGAGAGCCACCGGACCCTCCGCCGCGGGGAGCCGTGCGGGAGGAGGAGCCAGGACGTGCCGGATCGGGCCGAGCTGATCGAGGAACTGCGCCAGGCCATGCAGCGCGGCACCATGTGGACGGTCCTGCTGCACCACACCACGGCGAGCAAGGCGGGCCTCAACATGACCGACGCGCAGTGCGTCAACCTGCTCGTCCTGGACGGCCCGCAGACCCCCGGCCGCCTCGCCCAGGCCATGGGCATCACCACCGGCGGCGCGATCACCGCGGTCATCGACCGGCTGGAGAAGGCCGGGTACGTCAAGCGCACCCGTGACCCGCAGGACCGCCGCCGGGTGATCGTCGAGCCGGTCCCCGAGGCGGTGGCGCGGCTGTCCTCCTACTTCGAGCCCATCGCGCGGGCCTCCGGCACCCGGATGGCCGGGCTGACCGACGACGAGCTGCGGTTCCTGCTGCGCTGGATGCACGGGCTGTCGGCGATGATGCCCGACGTGATCAGGGAGATCGAGAACCTGCCGTGACCCCCGCCGCCCCGACCGGCCGCCGCGCTGCGGTAGTTTGTAAATGAACGAACATTTACTAATGAGGAGGCGGCATGCACGAGACCCCCGAGGACCTGGCCCGGCTCCAGCGCGTGCTCGACGACACCTACGCGGCGGCCGGTGCGCACCTGCTCAGCATCGTCACCCCCGAACGCCGCCTGGACGCCGCGTCGCTGGCCGCCCGGCTGACCGGCGTGCAGGTGCTGCACCTGGCCACCGTCACCGCCCGGTGCGAGCCGCGGGTGGGCCCGGTGGACGGGCTGTTCTTCCGCGGCCGGTTCCACTTCGGGTCGGGACAGAACTCGCTGCGCTTCCGCCACATCCGCAAGCGCCCGCAGGTCAGCGGCTCGGTGTCGCACGGGGAGGAGTTCGCCGTCACCGTCCACGGCCGTGCCGTCGAACTCGACATGACCGACCGGGACGACCCCGAGGTCGCCGCGTTCCACGCCTACCTGATCGAGGTGTACGGCCCGGAGTGGGAGAACTGGGCGGGCGACGCCCCGTACGCGCGGATCGAGCCGGAACGGATGTACACCTTCCACATGCCGAAGGCCGGGTGAGCCCGGCTCATCCGGCGTCGGGGCCCCACAGCTCCTTGTCGGGGATGGCGAACACGTTGAGCAGCCCCGGCAGCAGGCTCGGCAGCAGGGCGGTCTCGCCCCGCCGGATCCGGGTGTGCACGACGTCGTTGATGCCCCCGACGACGGTCTCGGCCGTCAGCCCCGGCTCGGGGTAGCCGGGGAACAGCTCCCGGATGTTGTCCTCCAGGATCTGGATGAACGCCTGTTTCGCCTCGTCGCGCCGGGCCGCCGCCTCCGGCCCGGCCGCCAGGCTCTCCACGATGAACGCCCGCGCCGCCAGCGGCTCGCTCGCCAGGAACTCCAGGAACGCCGACAGCCCGGCGCGCAGCCGGTCCAGCGCGTCGCCCTCCCGTTCGTAGGCGAGCGTGACCTGCTCCATCAGCCGGGCCGCCATCATGTCGTAGGCCCGGATGAACGCGTCGTCCTTGTTGCGGAAGTGCTCGTAGAACGTGCTGCGCGAGACCCCGGCCCGGCCGATGACGGCCTCCACGGTGAGCTGCGCGTACCCGGCCGTGCCCGCGACCTCGATGACCGCGGCCAGGATCCGCGCCGTCTGGTGGCTGACCACGTAGTCGCGCGAGAACCGGTGCCGTCCCGAGGGGAGCTTGCCGGCGGGCTCCAGCGCCGTGTGCTCCGTTCCGCTGTCCTTCATCTCCGCCCGGTCACCGTATGGGTCACGCCGCCCCGTCCCCGCGATCGTCTCATGCCGGAACGGGCGGCACCCGCCGATCAACGCACGGCGATGACGGCGGACCCGTGCCCGAACAGGCCCTGGTTCACCGCCAGCCCCACCCTGGCCCCCGCGACCTGCCGCCCCTCGGCCCGGCCCCGCAGCTGCCAGGTCAGCTCGCACAGCTGCGCGATGGCCTGCGCCGGGATCGCCTCCCCGAACGAGGCCAGCCCGCCGCTCGGGTTGACCGGCACGTCCCCGCCGAGGGCCGTACGCCCGGACCGCAGCAACGCCTCGGCCTCCCCGGGCCCGCACAGGCCGATGTCCTCGTACCAGTCGAGTTCCAGCGCCGTGGACAGGTCGTACACCTCGGCGAACGACAGGTCACCGGGCCCCACACCCGCCTCCTCGTAGGCCCGGTGGGCGATGTCCGCACGGAACGACCGCGCGGGCTCGGCGACGGTCATGGCCGAGT
>DATADI010000492.1:0-9320 GCA_036258615.1 Thermomonospora sp.
GCCGCCGGGCCCGGTGCCGCCGCCCTACCCGGTCCAGCAGGTCATGGCCGGGTTCGGGGGCGTCCCCCGCGGCCCCGCGCAGCGTGCGGCGCAGCGCGGCGTCGAAGTCGTCGGTCATCTGGTCGGTCACTGTCGGCTCCCGCTCCCGGCACGGGCGGCCGGCCGCCACTCCGCGCGCAACTTGTCCAGGGCCCGCGCCGCCTGGCTGCGGACCGTGCCACGAGAGATCCCCAGCGTGGCCGCGATGTCCTCGTCGGACAGGTCCTCGTAGTAGCGCAGCACCAGCACCGCCCGCTGGCGGCGGGGCAGCGCCGACAGCGCCTCCCACAGCCGCGGGTCCCGCTCGGCGCGCTCCAGCCCGTCGTCGCGGTAACCCCGCTCGGGCACGTCGCCCACCAGGCTCTCCCGCCGTCTCCGCCGCCACCAGCTGATGTGCTGCCGCGCCATGATCGTGCGCGTGTACCCCTCGGGGTCGTGTTTGCGGACCACCCGGGGCCACGCGGCGCGCAGCCGTACGAGGCCCTCCTGGAGGAGGTCCGCCGCGTCGTGCGGGTCGCCGGTCAGCACGTAGCCGTAGCGAAGGAGCGACTGGGCACGGGTGGTCACGAACTCCTCGTAGGTCACACCGTCGTCGTCCACAGGCATCCCTTCTCGTCTGTCCCAGGACGCCCGTGCCGCCCGGACTGTTGCATCACCGTGCCGGGCAATGCTGACAGACTGGACCGGTGGGGGACTCACAGGCACTGCTGGGCCCGGCGGAGGTGCGCGACCTCGCCGGGCGGCTCGGCATCCGGCCGACCAAGACGCTCGGGCAGAACTTCGTCATCGACGCCAACACCGTGCGGCGCATCGTCCGGGCGGCGGACCTGGCCGAGGACGAGGTGGTCGTCGAGGTGGGCCCGGGGCTGGGGTCGCTGACCCTGGCGCTGCTGGAACGGGCCCGCCGGGTCGTCGCCGTGGAGATCGACGACGTGCTCGCCGCCGAGCTGCCGCGCACGGTGGCGGCGCGGGCCCCCGCGCTGGGCGACCGGCTGGAGGTCGTCCACGCCGACGCGCTGCGGATCGCCGCCCTGCCCGGCCCCGAGCCGACCGCGCTGGTCGCCAACCTGCCCTACAACGTGGCCGTCCCGGTGGTGCTGCACCTGCTGGCGGCCTTCCCGTCGCTGCGGCACGGCCTGGTGATGGTGCAGGCCGAGGTCGCCGACCGGCTGGTGGCCGCGCCCGGCAGCAAGGTGTACGGGGTGCCGTCGGTGAAGCTGGCCTGGTACGCCGACGCGCGGCGGGCCGGGCCGGTGGGCCGCGCGGTGTTCTGGCCGGTGCCCAACGTGGACTCCGGGCTGGTGGCGTTCACCCGCCGGGAGCCCCCCACGACCGAGGTGCCGCGCGAGGAGGTGTTCGCGGTCGTGGACGCCGCGTTCGCGCAGCGCCGCAAGACGCTGCGGGCCGCGCTGTCCGGCTGGGCGGGCTCGGCGGACGCGGCGGAACGGGCGCTGCGGGCGGCGGGCGTGGACCCGCGGACGCGCGGCGAGGCGCTGGATGTGACCGCCTTCTCCCGCATCGCCCAGTATCGTCCTCTCGTCGCGGTGCACGAGTCTTCGGAGGATCATGGTGAAGGGGCGGTCGCGGGCCGTCGGGGCGATGGCGCTCGCGGCGATGCTGGCGCTGGCGGGCTGTGACGGGGACGTCCGGGCGACCCCCACGATCCAGTCCACGGCGCGGCCCGGCGTCGCGCCGACCCCGCCGGCCAAGGGCGCGTACTTCGGCGCCTGGGTGGACCCGGTGCGGGAGTACCCACGGGGCCCGGTGCCGTCCGGGTCGCCCTCGGGGTCACCGTCGGGCTCCCCGTCGCCGTCCGGTTCGGCGGCCCCCGACGACGACGCGCGGGTGGACGCGGTCACCGGGTTCGAGCGGGACCTGGGGCGGCGGCTGGACATCGCCGCCAGCTTCCGGTCCTGGAAGCAGCGGTTCCCGCAGGACAGCGACACCCGGCTGCTGGCCGACGGCCGCTACCTGCTGCTGACCTGGTCGGGCACCGACACCCGGGAGATCGTCGCCGGCGAGCACGACGCGCACATCCGCGAACGCGCCCGCGCCATCCGGGACCTGCGCAAGCCGATCTTCCTGCGCTGGCAGCCCAACATGGACAAGGAGAGCATCCAGGCCACCAAGATCCACACCGCCGGGGACTTCGTGGCGGCCTGGAAGCACCTGCGGCGGATCTTCCGGCAGGAACGGGCCGACAACGTGGCCTGGGTGTGGTGCCCGACCGCCAAGGGCTTCAGCGGCGGCACCGCGGCCTCCTACTACCCCGGCGACGACCAGGTGGACTGGGTCGCGGCGGACGTCTACCCGGGCGGCGGGTTCGACTACCGGGACTTCTCCGAGGCCGCCGCGGGCTTCATGACCTGGGCCAAGGCGCGTCCGAAGCCCATCATGATCTCCGAGTTCGGGGTGCCGCGCTCCTACGGCGACCGGCGCGCCGAGTGGCTCCGCAAGACCGCCACCTTCCTCCAGGACCCGCAGGTCAAGGCGGTCGTGTACTACGACTCCGACGAGGGCGGCACCGACGAGTTCGGCGAGCGCCGCTACGAGTACTCCCTGGAGGGCGACGGCACCGCCCTGTCGGCGCTGCGCGAGATGGCCACCATCCCCTACTTCAACCCCCGGGGTCTTCCCGTCACCTCCGGCGGCTGACGCCCGCTCGGTACGATCCCCTGGTGACCACGACGACCGTCCGGGTGCCCGCGAAGGTGAACCTCCAGCTCGCCGTGGGGCCGCTCCGCGACGACGGCTACCACGACCTCGTGAACGTCTTCCACGCCGTGTCGCTGTTCGACGAGGTGACGGCGGAGCCCGCGGGCGCGCTGTCGGTACGGGTGGAGGGTGCGTCGGTGGAGGGCGTCCCGCTGGACGACGACAACCTCGCCGTCCGCGCCGCCCGTCTGCTGGCCGCCCGTACGGGGGTGGAACCGGCGGTCGCCCTGACGATCCGCAAGGCGATCCCGGTCGCCGGGGGGATGGCCGGGGGCAGCGCCGACGCCGCCGCCGCGCTGGTCGCCTGCGCCCGGCTGTGGGGCGTGACCGCCGACCTGCACGACCTGGCCGCCACGCTGGGCAGCGACGTGCCGTTCGCGCTCCTCGGCGGGACGGCGGTCGGCACGGGCCGGGGCGAGGTGCTCACGCCCGTCGAGGCCGCCGGGCGCTTCCACTGGGTGTTCGCCCTCGCCGACGGGGGCCTGTCCACCCCGGCCGTGTACGCCGAGTGCGACCGGCTGCGTGAGGCGGCGGGCGTGCGGCCGGGACCGCCGGAGGCGTCGCGGGCGCTGATGGACGCGCTGGCCGCCGGGGACGCCAAGGCCCTCGGCGCCGCCCTGGCCAACGACCTGCAGGAGGCCGCGCTGTCCCTGCGGCCGTCGCTGGCGGCGACCCTGGCCGCCGGGCGGGAGCGCGGCGCGCTCGGCGCCCTGGTGTCCGGATCCGGCCCCACCTGCGCGTTCCTCACCGAGTCGGCGGACCACGCGGCGGCGCTGGCCGCGTCCCTGGCCGAGGCCGGGGTCGCCCGGTCGGCGGTGCCCGCCCACGGCCCGGTCCCGGGCGCGACCGTGATCTGAACCACGGCGTCCCGGGGAGCGTCCAACGGGGTAAGCTCCCGGACCCTCTGGAGGGGCCATGCTGACGTCCCTGATCTTCGTGATCCCGGTGCTCTTCCTGGTCTCGGTGGTGATCGCCCTGATCATCGTCGGTGTCCGGTCGTCCCGGAACCGCCCGCACCGCCCGTACCCCGGCGGGCCGGGCCCCTACCCGCCCCACCACCACGCCCCGCCGGTCTCCGGCCCCTCCTACAGCCCCGCCCCCTCCCACGACCCGGGCCCGACGTACCACCCCGGCCCGTCGTACGACCCCGGACCCACGTACGACCCCGGGCCCTCGTACGGCGGCGGCCATGACGGCGGCTCGTCGGGAGGCGGCTTCTCCGGCGGCTTCGACAGCGGGTCGTCCGGGGGCGGGTTCTCCGGCGGTTCCGACAGCGGTTCCTCGTCGTCCGGTTTCTGACTGAACCGCGCGGGCCGGGTCCGCGTCTGAGGAACGTACGCGCCCCCGATCCCTGGAGGGTCGATGTCCAGCACGCTCCTCGTCATCCTCCTGATGGCCGTCCCCTTCCTGCTGCTGGTGCTGATCATGGTGTCCGTCGCCAGGACCCGGTCGTCCAACGGCCCCCGGCACGGCGGGGCGGGCCCGTCCTCGTCGCGTCCGTACCGCGCTCCGCGTAGCCGTTCCTCCTCCTACGGCTCCGGATCCTCGTACGACGACGGTTCGTCGTACGACAGCGGTTCCGGCGGCGGGTTCTCGTTCGGCGGGGGTTCCTCGTTCGGCGGGTTCGACGGCGGATCGTCCTCGTCCTCCAGCGACTGACGGCCGGGGCGGCACGGCGGACCCACTAGCCTGGGTGGTGCCGTGAACCTGATCAACTGTGAGACCGTCAGCAAGGCGTACGGGCCCAAGCCCCTGCTGGACGCCGTGTCCCTCGGCGTGGACGACGACGACCGCATCGGCGTCGTCGGCCGCAACGGGGGCGGCAAGAGCACGCTGGTCGCGCTGCTCACCCGGAGGGTGGAGCCGGACTCCGGGCGCGTCACCCACGCCCGGGGCCTGCGGCTGGGGCACCTGAGCCAGCGGGACGAGTTCCCCGAGAGCGCCACCGTCGCCTCCACCGTGCTGGGCGACCGTCCCGAGCACGAGTGGGCGGGCGACACCCGCGTCCGCGACATCCTGTCCGGGCTGCTGGGGGACCTCGCGCTGGACGCGCCGCTGGCCGGGATGTCCGGCGGGGAGCGGCGGCGGGTGGCGCTGGCCCGGCTGCTGGTGCCCGAGTCCGACCTGGTCGTCCTGGACGAGCCCACCAACCACCTGGACATCGAGGCGATCGACTGGCTGGCCCGGCATCTGAAGGCCCGCCGGGGCGCGCTGGTCGTCGTCACGCACGACCGCTGGTTCCTCGACGAGGTCACCGAGCGGACCTGGGAGGTCGTCGACGGCCGGGTCGAGCGCTACGAGGGCGGCTACTCCGCGTACGTGCTCGCCAAGGCCGAGCGCGCCCGGATCGCCGCCGCCACCGAGGAGAAGCGGCAGAACCTGCTGCGCAAGGAGCTGGCGTGGCTGCGGCGCGGCCCGCAGGCCCGCACGTCCAAGCCCAAGTTCCGGGTGGACGCGGCGCAGGCGCTCATCGCCGACGAGCCGCCGCCCCGCGACACGGTGGAGCTGACCCGCTTCGCCACCGCACGGCTCGGCAAGACCGTGTTCGACCTCGAGGACGTGTCCGTCAGCCTGGACGGCCGCGACCTGTTCCAGCGCGTCACCTGGCGGCTGGGCCCCGGCGACCGCGTCGGGCTGGTCGGCGTGAACGGCAGCGGCAAGAGCACCCTGCTGCGCCTGCTGGACGGCGAACGCGGCCCCGACGCGGGCCGGATCGTCCGCGGCAAGACCGTCAAGCTCGCCCACCTGTCGCAGAACCTGGAGGAGCTGGACCCGTCCCGGCGCGTGCTGGAGTCGGTGGAGGAGATCCGCCGCCGCATCACCGTCGGCAGGCGCGAGTGGACCGCCGGCCAGCTCCTGGAGCGCCTGGGCTTCCGCGGCGACGCCCAGTGGACCCCGGTCGGCGACCTGTCCGGCGGTGAGCGCCGCCGCCTGCAGCTGCTGCGGCTGCTCATGGACGAGCCGAACGTGCTGCTGCTGGACGAGCCCACCAACGACCTGGACATCGAGACCCTCACCGAGCTGGAGGACATCCTCGACGGCTGGCCCGGCACCCTCGTGGTGGTCAGCCACGACCGGTACTTCCTGGAGCGCGTCACCGACCACGTGGTGGCGCTGCTCGGCGACGGACGGGTGAGCATGCTGCCGGGCGGCGTGGACGAGTACCTGTCGCGGCGCACCGCCGCGAAGGCCGCCGCGGCCGAGGTCCGGCCCGCGCAGGCGGCCCCGGCCAAGCCCCGGGACGCCCAGCGGCACTGGAAGGCCCGCAAGGAGCTGGACCGCCTGGAACGGCGGCTCGACAAGCTCGCCCGGCAGGAGAAGGAGCTGCACGAGCAGCTCGCCGCGCACGCCACCGACTACGAGCGGCTCCAGGAACTGGACGCCCGGCTCCGCGAGGTCCAGGCCGAGGCCGCCGAGGTCGAGGAGCAGTGGCTGCTGCTCGCCGAGGACGCCGGCTGACCCGCTAGGAGCCCTCCGGGGCGTCGAACGGGGCCAGCAGCCCGCGCAGCAGGCCCGCGAGGGTGTCGCGTTCCCGGGCGCTGAGCCCGGCGAGGATGTCGTGCTCGCGGCGCAGCAGGTCGGCGAACGCGGCGTCCACCCGGGTGCGGCCCCGGTCGGTCAGCCGCACCTGCACGCCCCGCTTGTCGGCCGGGTCCGGATGGCGGCGCACCAGCCCCGCGGCCTCCAGCCGGTCGATCCGGTTGGTCATGGTGCCGGAGGTCACCAGCGTGGCCCGCAGCAGCCGTCCGGGGCTGAGCTGGTACGGGCTGCCCGCCCGGCGCAGCGCGGTGAGCACGTCGAACTCCCACGGCTCCAGGTCGTGCGCCACGAACACCGCGCGCCTGGCCCGGTCCAGATGGCGGGCCAGCCTGGAGACCCGGCTGAGGACGTGCAACGGCCGGACGTCCAGATCCGGGCGCTCGGCCTCCCAGGCCGCGACCAGCCGATCGACCTCATCCTCCATGCGCAGGAGCCTACCTGTCTCGACATCAAGATGTCTGCGCCGGCCTTGACCTCAACTTTCGTTGAGGTTTCAGGGTGGGGGCATGACCACCTCGACAGTGGCGCACGCCGCGCCCCGGGCCGGCCGCCGGGAGTGGACCGGTCTCGCGGTCCTGGCCCTGCCCGCCCTGCTGGCCTCCCTCGAGCTCACCGTCACCCACCTGGCGCTGCCCTCCATCGGCGCCGACCTGGGGGCGAGCAGCACGCAACTGCTGTGGATCGTGGACGTCTACGCGTTCCTGCTGGCGGGATCGCTCATCACCATGGGCGCCCTGGGCGACCGCATCGGACGGCGCAGGCTGCTGCTCATCGGAGGGACCGCCTACGGCCTGGCGTCCGTGCTCGCCGCCTACGCCCCCGATCCCGCGACGCTGGTCGCCGCCCGCGCGCTGATGGGCGTCGCCGGGTCCACGCTCATGCCGTCGGTCCTCGCGCTGACCGCCGCCCTGTTCGCCGACCCCCGGCAGCGCACGACCGCCATCGGGATCGTCATCGCCAGTGTCTCCGGCGGCACCGCGATCGGCCCCCTGGTCGGCGGCTGGATGCTGGACCGGTTCTGGTGGGGCTCGGCCTTCCTGCTGGGCGTGCCGGTCATGGTGGTGCTGCTGGCGGTCGGGCCGTTCCTGCTGCCCGAGCACCGGGCCCCCGGGTCCGGGCGGCTGGACGTCACCAGCGCGCTGCTGTCGCTGGCCGCCGTGCTCCCGGTCGTGTACGGGCTCAAGCGGATCGCCGCCGACGGCCCGGACGCCGGGTCCGCCGGGGCGGTGGCCGCCGGGCTGGTGGCGGCGGCGCTGTTCGCCCGGCGGCAGCGGCGGCTCGCCGATCCGATGATCGACCTGCGGCTGTTCGCCGACCGGGCGTTCGGCGCCGCGGTGGCCGTCCTGGCGCTCGGGATCTTCGTGCTGTGGGGCTCCAACTACGCCGTCGCGCAGTACCTCCAGCTGGTCCAGGGGCGGGCGCCGCTGGACGCCGGGCTGTGGACGGCCCCGTCGGCCGCCGGGGTGATCGCAGGATCGATGCTGGCGCCCCGGCTCGTCCGGCGGATCGCCCCGGGCACGGTCATCGGCGTGGGCCTGGCGGTCTCCGCCGTCGGCTACGGCATCCTCACGCAGGTCACCCCGGAGAGCGGGCTCGGCCTGCTGGTGACCGGGACCGTCGTGGTGTCCGCCGGGCTGGGGCCGATGATGGCACTGGCCACGGACATCGTGGTGGGCTCCGCCCCGCCGGAACGCGCCGGGGCCGCCTCGGCGATCTCCTCCACGTCGCCGCAGCTCGGCGGGGCGCTCGGGATCGCCGTCGTCGGCAGCGTGATCACCGCCGTCTACCGGGGCGCGATGTCCGGCGCGAACCCCGAGGCCGCCCGCGACACGCTCGGCACGGCCGTCTCGGCCGCCGCCGCACTGCCCGGCCCGGCGGGACCGGCCCTGCTGGAGAGCGCCCGCACGGCCTTCACCGACGGGTTCCGGCTCACCGCCGGGATCAGCGCCGCCCTCATGGTCCTCACCGCCGTCCTGGCGGTCGCCGTGCTCTCCCGGATTTCTCGGAACGAAGATACTTGACATCAAGATACATGCCCGTCATGATCTGTCTTGATGTCGAGAGATGCCGCGACCGCCGGACGCGGGCCCGCCCTCTGGGACCCCGCGCAGTACGGCGTCTTCGGCGCCGAACGCGGGCGCGCCTTCGGGGAACTGGTGGCCCGGATCCCCGTCGAGGCCCCCGCCCGCGTGGCCGACCTGGGCTGCGGCTCGGGGGAGCTGACCGTGCTGCTGGCCCGGCGCTGGCCCGGCGCGCGCGTCGAGGCCCTCGACTCCTCCCCGGAGATGGTCGCCGCCGCGCCCGCGCATCCGCGGGTGACGTTCGCGGTCGGCGACGTGCGCACCTGGGATCCGCGGCACCCGGTGGACGTGATCGTCTCCAACGCCGTGCTGCACTGGGTCCCCGGCCACGAGGAGCTGCTGGCCCGCTGGGCGGGGCTGCTGTCCGACGGCGGCTGCCTGGCGTTCCAGGTCCCGGGCAACCACGACGCCCCCAGTCACGTGCTGCTGCGGGAGGTCTGCGGGTCCGCCCGCTGGCGTGACCGGCTGGGCGGCCTGTTCGACCCGCGCCCGGTGCGCGACGCGGCCGGATACCTCGAACTGCTCACCGGGCTCGGCTGCGAGGTCGACGCCTGGGAGACCACCTACGTCCAGGTCCTCCAGGGCGAGGACGCGGTGCTCGGCTGGGTCCGGGGCACCACGCTGCGCCCCGTGCTGTCGGCGCTGGACGAGGCGGAGGCGGCGGAGTTCCTCGCCGAGTACGGGGCGAGGCTGCGGGCCGCCTATCCGCCGGGTCCGCACGGGACGGTGTTCCCGTTCCGACGGATCTTCGTGGTCGCGCGGCGGCCACCGGGCGGCCTGGGGCCGCCACCCTGATCGGGGTGCCGCCCGCCGTGGGAAGGAGGCGTTCTCGTTCCCCTGCGGTGTGCCTCCCACGCGGCGGGCGGTATCCGTGCAGACCCCGGACTCGTGATCCGAGCCCGGTGACCCCTGGCGGGCGGCCTCCCGGATGAACTCCGGGGGGCC
>DATADI010000493.1:0-5189 GCA_036258615.1 Thermomonospora sp.
CCCCCCGGCCCGCCGCGGCGCACCGGTGCGGTCGCGGCCGGGGCCAGCCCGTCGCCGGGCGAGGTCAGCGGGGTCGTCGGCAGCGGCGCTGCGGGCGGCCGGCCGCGGGCCCCGAACGAGAAGTCGATCATGTGGCGGCAGGTCTGCGCGACCATGGCCAGCACCGCCAGCGTCCACACGTCCCCGCCGTGCACCGAGCTGCCCGCCGCGGCGGCCGTGGAGCCGACCGCCAGCCCGGCGAACACCGCGTACTCCTTGGCACGGTCGAACGTGGCGTCCAGCCAGGCCCCGAACGTGCTGAACCGGCGGGTGTAGCGGGCGAGCTGGCCGTCCACGCAGTCGAACACGAACGCGAAGTAGTACAGCACCGCGCCGACGACCATGCCGGTGCGGGTGCCCATCGCGAACGCGAACGCCGTCGCCACGGCGATGGCCATGGACAGCGACGTGATCATGTTCGGCGTGAGCCGCATCCTGGCGGCGGCCTTGGCGATGTACCGCGAGTAGGTGCTGACCGCGAACGTGGTGAAGAAGCCGTCGGCGCTCTTGACCGCCGCGTTGAGCCGGACCTTGTCCTCGTTCACGGCCTCCACGGCGGCGCGCGCGGCCTGCGCCTGCTCGGCGTCGGCGACCTGGCGGCACACCAGCGGCGCGACGCCCAGCGAGGAGACCCGGACGCCCTCGCGGACCAGCCCCACCAGCAGCAGCGCCGGGACGCCGGAGGTCTTCGGGACGGCGCCGGGCAGGGCGCCGGGGGTCTCCAGCAGGGCGGCGAGCCGTTCGGCGACCCGGGCCAGGGTGATGCGCCTGGCGGGCGCGACCCGCAGCACGCCGAGGAACACCCCGTCGGGGTCGGTGACCTGGTGGAACCCGGTCCCGGCTGACGCAACCCGGGCCCCGCTGAGCCGGACCGGCGGATCGTCGCCGTCACCGGACGGGCCGGTGATGGCGGTGGCCACGTCGGAGCGGCGGTAGGCCAGCCGGGTCAGCAGTTCGTCGTTGGCCACGGTGCCCCCCGGCAGCACCCACACCGGCACCGGGGCCTCCCGGGCGGTGCGGGCGACGGTGCGCAGGTCCGTGGCGGGCGACTCCGACTCGATGACGGTGGGCGTCACCGGGCCGAGCGCGTCGGGGTTCTTGCGGAGGAGCGCCGCCGTATCCGGCCGGGCGACGACGCGGACGTCCGGTACGTTGAGCGAGGCGAGCTGGCCGAGCAGCCGGTGCAGCAGGGTCGGGGCCTCGGGTCCGGTCCCGTATGGCAGGTCCGCGATCGGATCGGTCGCGAAGACCAACGCCACAGTCATCGGCACCTTCCAGCAACGTCGCAAGACGGGGGGATTTCGGAAACGTCAGCGTAGCGGGTCGGACACCCCGCTACGGGCCGGAGGAGACCAAGGGGAAAAGTGAGAACGGTTGCGGTGGTCCTCGCCGGCGGAACCGGGCAGCGGATCGGCTCGGCGACCCCCAAACAGCTCCTGGAGGTCGGCGGACGGCCGATCCTGGCGTTCTCGGTGGCCGCCTTCGACCGCCATCCCGGGGTGGACGAGGTGCTGGTGGTGATGGCGCGCGGGCACCTGGCCGCCGCCGAGAAGATCATGTCACGGTATGACTACAAAAAGGTGACCCGGGTGATCGAGGGCGGTGCGACCCGGTCCGACTCGACCCTGGCGGCGCTGGCCGCGCTGGCGGCCGAGCCCGACGGCACCCGGCTGCTGCTGCACGACGCCGCCCGCCCCTTCGTGGACGCCGGGGTGATCGACCGGTGCCTGGCGGCGCTGGAGACCCACCGGGCAGTGGCGGTCGGCGTCCCCACCCCCGACACGGTGGTCGTGGTGGAGGACGGGCTGGTGAAGGCCATGCCCCCGCGCGACACCCTGACACGGTTCCAGACTCCGCAGTGCTTCCACCTCGGCACGCTCCGCACGGCGTATCGGGCGGCCGGAAACGACCCCGGCTTCACCGCCACCGACGACTGCGGGGTCGTGCACCGCTACCTGCCGGACGAGCCGATCCGGGTGGTGGCGGGCGACGAGCGCAACCTCAAGGTGACCCATCCGTTGGACATGGTGCTGGCCGAGCATCTGGCCGCGCGCGCGGAGGAGGCGAATTGATCTTCGATGGGGACGGGCCGGTCGTGATCGGGCACCGGGGCGCGGGCTCCGGCGAGGTGCTGCTGCCCGGGTCGGCCGAGGCGGTCATGGAGAACACGGTGGACTCGATCCTCGGCGCGGTCGCCGCCGGGGCCTCCTGGATCGAGATCGACGTGACCCGCACCGCCGACGACGAGCTGGTGCTGCGGCACGACCCGACCGGCGCCGACGGGGCGTTCCTGGTCGACCGGACCGCCGCCGAGACCGGGCTGCCGCGGCTGGCCGACGTGTTCGACGCGCTGCCGGACGAGGTCGCCCTCGACGTGGACGTCAAGACGATCCTGGAGGACGCGGTCGATCCGCCCGAGCGGCGCACGGGCGCGCTGCTGGCCCCGCTGCTGGCCGCCGAGGCGCGACGCCGTCCCCTGCTGGTGACCTCGTTCGACCCGTCCCTGCTGGTCGGGCTGCGGGAGGAGCTGGGCGCGTCGGTGCCGCTGGGGCTGCTGACCTGGCTGCGGTTCCCGCTGTGGCACGCGGTCGCCGCCGCCGCGGGCCTCGGGCTGAACGCGGTCGGCGTGCACACCGGCTCGTGCGGGTTCGACCAGCCCGACGGCCGGCTGCGCCCGCTGGACCACTCGGTGGACGTCGCGCACAAGGCGGGCCTGGCGATGATCGCCTGGTGCCCGGCTCCCGCGGACGCCCCCCGGTACGCGGCGGCCGGGGTGGACGCCATGGTCGTCAACGACGTCCCCGGCGTCATCGCCGCCCTCGCCGGGGACGAGCGGGTCACCGAGGACGTCGCTCAGGGCTGAGGGTCGTCGTCCTGCCGCCGCTGCTGCTGGGGGCCGCCGTAGATCCGGGTCCACTCCCCGGGCTCCTCGTCCTCCGCCCGGCGCTGCTGAGGCTGCTGCGGGTGGGGCTGCGGCGGGGGCGGCGGGGCGGCCGGGCCGCCGATCTGGCCCGGCACCACCTCGGGCGGCGGGCCGCCGAAGCCCTGGCCCGGAGCGTGGCCGGGCCCCGGGTCGTACGGCGGCGGGGCGGGCGACCCGCCGGGCGGCTGGGGCGGCCCCCACTGCCCGCCGGGCGGCGGCGGCGCGTACTGCGGACCCTGATGGCTCTGGGGACCCTGATGGCCCTGGTGGCTCTGGGGGCCGGGCGGGCCGGGCGGCTGGGGGCGCGGCGGTGCCCCGGAGGGCCGTACCGACCGCCAGCGGGACGGGGACAGCGACGCCACGAGCAGCACCAGGCCGACCAGCCCGGTGATCCCGTACACCGACAGGATCTCGTAGCCCCGGCCCATCGCCCCGCCCCGGTTGGCGAGGTTCTCCACCGCCCAGCGCGGCGCGACCAGCCACGGCAGGTTCGCCAGCACGAGCAGTCCGCCGGGGATCAGCGAGGCCAGCGGCGAGATCCGGGACCCCGCCAGCAGGCCCACCACGACCGCCGCGGCGGCCAGCGCGGCGGCGCCCAGCCACCGGTCGGACGACTCCAGCCCCAGCAGCCGGAACCCGCGTCCGGCGCGTTCCACGCCGAACGCCATGAGCGCCCCGATGACGGGCGTGAGGACCAGCCCGGCGACGCCGCCCAAGGCGTGCCGGGCCCCGCCGGAAATTCCCTGTGCAGACATCGCCGCCTCCCCGCGTCGGTTGCTCGCAGGCTAGCCCGCGGGACGGGGGCGTGTCTCGGGTCAGGGCCGGGGTGGCGCGGGCTGGCCGAGTCCGGGCGGGCTGGTCAGGAAGCCGACCCCCCAGGAGATGTGCATGGTCGCGTACACCAGCGGCAGCCGGATCCAGGCGGCGGGCGGCAGCCCGCGGCCGGTGACGAGGCTGCCGCCGATCATGATCACGGCCACGTAGCCGCCGGGCAGCAGCCAGCCGGGCCAGAAGCCGAGCGCCCCGGCGACCGCCCCGGCCGCCATCGCGACCACCGCCAGCGGCGGCGCGAGGTAGCGCAGGTTCAGCGTGCCCTGGTGCTCGCGGCCCACCACCCGGCGCCAGCGCCCGGTGTGGAAGTACTGCTTGGCCAGCGACCGCAGGTCCGGGCGGGGCCGGTAGGTGACCCGCATCCGGGGGGTGAACCACACCAGCCCGCCGGTCTGGCGGATCCGGTGGTTCATCTCCCAGTCCTGCGCGCGCACGAACGTCTCGTCGTACCCGCCGACCCGGTCCAGCGCGCTGCGCCGGAACGTGCCGAGGTAGACGGTCTCCACCTCGCCGGCCTCGCCGCCGGTGTGGAACCGGGCCGAGCCGACACCGATCTTGGAGGTCATGGCGCGCGCCACGGCCTTCTCGAACGGGGTGATGCCCTCGGCGGCCATCACGCCGCCGACGTTGTCGGCCCCGGTCTCCTCCATGGTCTCCACGGCGGCCCGGACGTAGTCGCGGGGCAGCAGCGAGTGCCCGTCGACGCGGACCACGATGGAGTACTGGGACGCCTTGATGGCGATGTTGAGGCCCTGCGGGGTGCGGCCGGTCGGGTTGGCGACGACGATGATCCGGGGATCCTCGGCGGCCAGCTTGTCGGCGATCTCCTGGGTGCGGTCCCGGGACGGCCCGACCGCGAGGACCAGCTCCAGCTCGCCGGGGTAGTCCTGGGTGAGGATCGCCCGGACGGCGTCGGCCAGATGCCGCTCTTCGTTGAGCACCGGCATCACCACCGACACCGCCGGCCAGGTGCGGTCGTCGGCGCCTGTTTCGGCACTCTGCGCGTGGGGTGACGGATTCATCTCAACTCTCGGGGACGAACCCGGCACTGCGGACCGGGTCAAGCCGCTACCTCTCCTTTGTGAGCCATCGGGTGACGCTGCTGCCGCCGGCCACCGGCCGGTGCCGACGTAAGGCCTCGATCGCGTTCCTCCTGCGCGTTGGCGTCCGGCGGACGGGGCCGGATGCCCGGGGCATGCCCGGACGCCCGCGGCCTCCCGCCGGGGAGAGGTCAATTCGGCGCCACGTTACTCCAAGGACACGAAGTGGAGGTAGCGAACGCAGCGGTGTCGGTCACTTTAGGGTGGGGACATCCGCGTCAGGAAACGCACGGACGAGGGGGCGACCAGTCATGCCGGACGAGGGCGACTCGGATCCGATCGAGCGTTACTTCCGC